>CAZSSV010000054.1:0-7456 GCA_964609425.1 uncultured Isosphaeraceae bacterium
GTCGCCGCCCAGCCGAGCGACGCGGTCACCTTCACGGATCACCGAGCCGAGCAACCGGACCATGGCGATGAGAATGGTGTCACCAGCCTCGTGGCCGAACCGGTCGTTGAATCCCTTGAAACCATCGATGTCAAAGACAAAGAGTGTCAACTCCTGACGAAGCCGACGGGCGTCCTCAATCGCGGACTCGGTGAACTGCTCGAAACTTCGGCGATTCCATGTTCCTGTCAGATGGTCGCGGCTCGCCTCTCGCCGCAAACTGGCCACCGTCTCGCCAAGAGCGATCCACCGGGCCAGCCAACCAGCCCACGGCCGCAGGGTCTCGGTGGGGCCGCCCTCCAGAACGCCCCACGTGGCAAGTCCCAATCGCACGGGCGTGCCGTCCGGTCCGCCCGCGCCGCCCGCGACAAACCGGAGCGATGCAAGGCCTGTCCGTTGCTCAATGGCACGCATCGCCAGCGGAAGGAGTTGATCGGTGTCATCCAGAATGGACTCAACCAGATCGCTGTCACCAATCTCATGGGTTGGATCGGTGGTTGGAGCGGGGGTTGGATCATGGGTTGGAGCGACTCGAGCAGTCGGGGCCGGCGGTGCGTGGGCCGGAAGGCCGTCCAGCGCCCGCTCCAGCGCGTCGCAGTCGATGGGTGCCGGCATGCATTGATCGACCTGAGATGCAATCGGGGAGGCGGGCGCATCGTCTGTGACGAGGATGATCTGAATGGTCGGGTCGATGCGCCGAATCGCCTCGGCACTCCGGACGATTTCGTGCAGCGTTCGGGGGGACGACGGGGCGATCAACACCGCCTCGATGGGCGTGCGCGCCGGGCAGGTTGCAATGAGGCCGAGCGCATCGAAGAGCGAGCGTGCCGGTTCGGCGGTGATCGATGCCGCGCTCTTCGGCACCTCAACCAGTCCCAACGTCAGAACCCGCCGACGCCGTTTGCGTGGAGCCGTCGCACTCACGACCGGTCACCCTTGGCCCCATCGCCTGAGAGGAGGGTGGCCAGTTCTGCTTCGTTGAGATCGGGTGTGCGAGGGGGTTGGATGACGACCGCAGGCTCGGGTGTGTCCATGGGAGGCTCATGCATCCGCCGAAGCGACTTCCCGTCGAACCGAAGCACGGGGATGTCGGGGACATGGTGTTTCATGGCACGAAGCAGTTCCGTGGTCTCGTCGAAGTCCTGGTCGATCAGCACCAGCGGGGCGGCGTCAGCCTGCTGCCCGCCGGCGCCGCGCCGCTGGCGGGCCTCCCGTCGCAGCAGGCACGCTTCCGCCATGGCCATGCGTGGGTCGTGCTCGACCCGTGGTGACAGGCCCTCGTCAAGCAGGGCCTGGTGGAGGGCGTCGGGGAGGGCGACGTCTGGCCTGGCAAGCACGACAGCCGGGCGAAGCACCCGTGGCGGGGGTTCTTCGTCGCCTCGGACCAGACGCGGGCCTCGGGCCGGTTGTGAGCCAGACTTTTTGGATGCCATCGTTGCCACCGTCCTCTGAGGGTCGCACCCAAGTGTATATCGGGCAGAAGGCCAGTCGAGCTGTTTTGCCGGCAAGTCGCTGTCTTGGGCAAGGTTGCGTCAGTCCCCCCGTGCGAGCTCCAGGGCAGCTTTGGCGATGGCGTCCGCCGCATTGCTGCCCGCACTGGCCTCTGCAGCGACGCGCATGGCTTCCAGATCCCCGGTGCGGGCCAGCAGGGGGCCGGCGGAGTCGACCAGTCGTTTCAGTGTGACGTGCACCTCCGTGTCGTCGGTGACGCAGCACGCGGTCCCGGCCTCGACGGCCGGCGCGCAGTTGTGACGTTGGTGCTGATCACGGTGATGTGGATACGGCAGGTAGATGGCTGGAATGCCCGCGTGTGTGATCTCCGCGACCGAGCACGCGCCCGCTCTGCTGATCACCAGGTCCGCAGCGCCCCACAGCAGGCCCATGTCATGCCGGAACCCGAACACGGTCGCCGCGACTGGGCTGGTGCTCCATGCGCGTTCGACGTCCGTCGCGGCACCACGACCGGCGACATGGATGATCTGCCAATCACGCAGCAGATCGGGGTGAGCCCGGGCCAGCTCGGGCATGAGCCGATTGATGGTGCCGGCCCCCTGCGAGGCGCCGGTGACCAGCAGGGTCGCCATGTCGGGGTCGAGCCCAAGCGCGCGTCTGCAGGTGGCGGCGTCGCCCGGCGGCATGGCGGCTTGGCGTATCGGCATGCCCACGAGGTCGGCGGTGAATGGGCGTGTGGTCGTGACGGCGGAGCAGACCCGGCTGGCCCGTCGCCGCATCCACCTGTTGGCGCGTCCGGGTACGCGGTCGAGGTTGACGAGCATGCGAGGAATGCCCCGACGCGCCGCTGCGGCGGCGACTGGTGCCGCGACGAACCCACCCAGCAGCACGACGGCGTCGACCCGGTGCTCGTCGAGCGCCCGTTTGGCGCGGCGGCGGCTGTCTCGAAAGGCCCGCGCAAATGCCCACGCTCGATCGGGCCTGATCGACGGGGGAAGGGCGGGCAAGGCGAGTCCGTCGTAGCCTGCGTGCGCGAGCATGTCGGCATCGATGGTGCGTGTGCTGTGGGCGAAGACGACGGAGGCGGCCTCCCGCTGGCGGCGAAGTCCTTCAGCCACGGCAATGCCAGGGCTGATGTGGCCGCCGGATCCTCCTCCTGCCATGAGAATCGTGGGCGGGCTCACGCCGCCGGGTCCGCCGCGACAGCAGGTGGTCGGGCGGCGGCGACGCGCCCGCCCGGGTCTGGCCCGGGTTCACGCGATGGCTCAAGCGAGGCCATGCACCCGAGCATGAATGCGGTCAGCAGCCATCCAGTTCCACCGGAGGACACAAGCGGCAGGGCGATGCCCTTGGTGGGGGCCAGCCCGCACACCACGAGCAGGTTGATGATGGCCTGCAATGCAATGGTCGCGGTCACGCCCATGGCGAGCAGTTGTCGCTGCGGATGCGACTGCTGAACGGCCAGGCTCCATCCTGCCCACAGCAGGCCGATGAACAGCCCGACGACCAGCAGACACCCGAGCAGGCCGAACTCTTCGGTGACGATGGCGAAGATGAAGTCTGTGGTGTCTTCCGGGAGGTATCCGAACTTCTGAACACCGTTGCCAAGGCCGAGTCCGCCAACCTGGCCATTGGAGATGGCCTTCATCGATTGGATCACGTGGTATCCAGAGCCGGCCGGGTCCGCCCATGGGTCCAGAAAGGATTTGAGCCTCTGAATCCGGTACCCCTCAGACGCCACGGCTGCCGCGACGGCGCCGCAGGCCGGGAGGCTGAGCAGCGCCACATGCCGGAGTCGAATGCCGCCGGCCACCATCATGAGCATGGCGACCGTCGCGATCAGGATGGCGGTGCCGAGGTCTTCCAACAGGGTCAATCCGGCGACGACCGCGATGACACCGACCGCAGGCAAAAGCCCACGGGTGGCGGTTCCGATGGCAGCGACCCGACGCGGGACGTACCAGGCGATGAACAGGACCAGACCCCACTTGGCGACTTCGCTGGGCTGAAACCCGAATGGTCCCAGATCAATCCACCGTCGGGCTCCGTTGACTTCACGACCGATTCCCGGGATCAGCACCAGGACCAGCAGGAGCATGGCCAGGCCCACGGCACCGACCGCGACGTGCCGAGAGAGCAGCCAGCGTTTCGGTATGACGCTACCAATCATCAGGGCGGCGATCGCGGCCAGCGCCAGCAGGACGGTTCGGTCTGTTGCGGTGTCGAGGAGCGTCCCGGCATCGGTCACGGTCATGGCGGCAGACTTCACGACGATCGTGCCGATCATCAGCAGGGCGGCGGTGGTGACGAACACGAGATCGCGGGGAGACATGTGCCATCAATATCGGCCCGGAGGCCGATGAGACGCCAGCGCCGGGGTGTCAGGCGGGGGCTCTATCATGGGTGATTCCCATGGAACGCCCGACGATCAACGGCCAGGCAATCGGACCCGAGGTGTACCTCGAGACGTTCGGCTGCCAGATGAATGAATTGGACAGTGAGTTGGTCACGGGCCACCTGCGGGCGTTGGGGTATCGCTTCACGGACGCGCGCGAGTCGGCGGACATCGTTCTGTTCAACACCTGCTCGGTCCGCCAGCAGGCAGAGAACAAGGTGCTCAGCCGCATCGGCCGGCTCAAGATTGAGAAGGATGCGGGGCGACGCGTCGTTGTCGGCGTGTTGGGATGCCTTGCCGAACGGGAGGGTGCAGGCCTGTTGCGAGAGAGGCCCGAAGTCGACCTCTTGTGCGGGCCCGGTGAATTGGACCGGCTTCCGATGCTTCTGGACAACATTCTGAAGAACACGCTTGTTGAGCAGACCGACCGGGTGGCCCTGCAGGGCGGCCGAAGCCGCCGCACCGCCACGTTGGCTGCGGCCGAAGACTCACTGGAGTCGTTGGATCTCGCTCGCGCCTTTGACCCCGATCACTCGGCCAGTGGTGGCCGCGCGGCCTACGTGCGAATCACCCGTGGGTGCAACAAGTTCTGCACCTACTGTGTCGTTCCAAACACGCGCGGGGCGGAAGTGCATCGACCTCCCGATGCCATCGTCGACGAATGCAGGCGTCTGGCGGAGCGCGGTGTCATCGAAGTGACGCTTCTTGGCCAGACGGTCAACCACTACGTCTACGTGCACGGAGCCGCTGTCGGCGCAGGGGGGGCGGAGCGTGATCAGGTCGGGCCGGGGCTGGCGGCGTTCCGGAGGCCCGATCGCGGTGGAGCGGGGCGTCGTGTGACGACGTTTGCCGATCTGCTGTCCCGTATCCACGAAGAGGTTCCGGACATTCAACGCCTCCGCTTTGTGACCAGTTACCCGAGAGACTTTGGGGATGACATCCTGATGGTCATGCGTGATTCGCCCCGAATCTGCCGGTACCTGCACGTTCCGGCCCAGTCGGGGTCGGACCGCATCCTCAAGGCGATGAATCGTGGCTACTCCGTCAGCCAGTACAGAGAGTTCATCGACCGCGCTGTGGGCCTGCTGCCGGACGCCGGTATCGCAGGGGACATCATTGTCGGTTTCCCGACGGAGACCGAGGAGGACTTTGAAGCAACCTGCGACCTGGTGCGTGCGGTTCCCTTCAAGAACAACTTCGTGTTCAAGTACTCGCCCCGCCCCGGGACCGTCGCCCTTGACCGGTTTCCAGACGATGTGCCGGAGGACATCAAGCGGTCTCGAATCAACCGAGTGCTCGATCTGCAGTCGGAGGTCAGCAGGGCCGTACATGCCCGCGAAATCGGCCGGGTGCATCAGGTGTTTGTGGAAAAACTGGGCCAGGAATCTGCCCAGCATGGGCAGGTCCAGTTGGGGTGGTCCCAGCCAGCGGTGCAGGTCTCTGGGCGAACGCCTGGAGACCTCATCACCGTCTTCTCAGTTGAAAGAACGGTCGCTGAAGTCGGGATTATCGGTCAAATCGTTCCTGTGCAGATTGAATCGGCAGCGCCTCGGCTCCTTCGCGGGCGTCGTGTGAGCGAGCATCCCACCGCAGAGGCCTGCCCGAAGGGGCCGGAAACGGCCTGTGACACTGGTCACATTCCTGCCGGTTTCTCGGATCCAAACGCTTGAAGACACGTAAAAAGTTCCCGGTGGGCCGACTTCCCATCTTGACTGTCATTGGTCGGAAGGTATGGTCGGCAGGATACTTACCCGGTTTTCGGGCCGTTCCGCTCCATCTTCGCCACGCCGTGGGCTGGTGATGTGAGTGGGTCTGACGGTTCGAGGCCATAGGAATTTGGAGGGCAGGACCCGAGCAGGGCTTTCTTGCCGACAACCTCAGAGATGTGATTTCCAGTCAACGCGTGGTTGGCTGACTGATCAATACTCCACGAGAGGCCGATGCCTCAATCCCGAGTGAGGAGTGGGGGACGATCTGGATCCAGTGTTTGGTGGACCTCTAACGAGAAGAGAAAGGTTCTGAGAAATGAACATGACTTCAGTTTTCGCTGGCACCGTTGGTGGCTTGGCGATCGCCGGCAGCGCGGTTGCGGGCATGAACGGCCTCTCTTATGACATTCATGGCAACGACCTGATCCCCGGTACCTACACCGTGCGGATGTACGCCGAAGTCGACGCTGGCAACCGCGTTGATGCCGTGTTCGGAAACGCCGAGCACAACATGTCGATCACGTACAACGGTGGCGCCTCGGGCTACCAGAACAGCCTCGGTGGACCGACGAGCACGTCGATCAACCCGGCGTTCTTCGCCCTGGCTCCCTCGCTGGAGTGGGACAGTTACGTGACGATCGGCAGTCTGTACGCTCCGAATGCCCTGCAGGACATCGGCATCAGCTGGACCTCCTGGGATCCGGATGGCGGCGACCTGTTCTCGGACAACGGCACCTTCTTCATCACCCCTGCCGATCCGCAGGGTGAAGAGTCGGGCGGCCGCGTCCTCATCGCCCAGTTCACGACCTTTGCAGGGAGCGGTTCCTATGACATGACGTTCAGCGCTGGTTTCCAGGGCAAGGACGCCAGTGGCGCTACGTGGCAGGATGGCCACAGCATCAACATCGCCGGCGAGATCGTCCCGGCTCCTGGTGCGATGGCCCTGCTCGGTCTGGCCGGTCTGGCCGGCCGTCGTCGTCGCCGCGGCTGAGCCGCTTCGACGTCTGGAGACCGGATTGCTCGGGCTTGCCGGGCTCCAGTCTGATCTGTTCACCGCACCCGCCGCTGCAGTCCCCCACGCAGCGGCGGGTGTTTATTTTTGCATGGACGCCCGCGTGCTGGGGGCCGATTCCACTCAGTTCACGCACTCAGGCTCCGGGAGCGGGCGTGAGGTCCACGGCTCGTCGCAGAGACGCCCGGCTGGCTGCCGCCCCCCAGGCGAAGCCCGTCCGAGCGCAATAACCTGAGGGGAATCTGGAAAACGGGCGTTGGCGCATGCCGCAGCCGGGTCTACACTTCTGGCAGCGATCATTGAGAAGAGCCGGTCGGAAGTGACTGGTGGTCGTGAGAGAAGGAGGCGTGGAAGATGTTGAGTAATGGGTGCGTCGGCATGGCCGCTGCAATCGCCGTATGCGTCGCAACGGCGGCTTCTGCAGGTGTTTCGTACGGCTACACCGCATTTGATGTTGCGGCCGACGATCTGACCGCGGCCGGCTATGACGATGTGACCGACGGCGAGCCGCTCGTCTGCTATCCGCTCGAGTGCGAGGGGTGCGTCAAGGCCCAGTACGTCTTTCCGGCAGAGGGTGAGTACTTGCCCCTCAAGGGTTTCATGCAGTTCCGCGTCATCAATCCCTCCTGGAATCAGTACCTTGGCGTGTGGGGTGGGCTGAACTTCCAACTGAGCGACCCATCATTCGATCGCGACGATCTGTACGCCATTCTGCATGGTCAGGAAGGCCGGGGCGAAGACGTGGACCCGGGCACGACGTACTATCCGGGTGATGCCGGGCCGTGGTGGTGCCCCTTTACGGACTTCATCCCAGAGGACTGGGAAGAGACCAGTCTCTTCTTTCAGTAC
>CAZSSV010000054.1:7466-12037 GCA_964609425.1 uncultured Isosphaeraceae bacterium
GACCATGTCTTTACGTTTGCGTGGGACTTCACTGACGTCACGACGTTCCCGGGGCTCAGTATCACGGGTGCCGTGGCGCTGCCGGCCCCTGGCGCGATGGCGGCGCTCGGCCTCGGTCTGCTCTGCGGTCGCCGTCGACGACGCTGAGTCGCCCCTTCAGCCGTGTGTGAGGTGCATTGACCGTGATCCGCCTTCCGATGTTTGCAGCCTTGCTGGTCTGGGGGCTGGCGGCAGATGTGGCGATCGCCTCCACCGACACCGTCGCGCACTGGACATTTGACGATCCCGCCGACATGGGCCGGGACGAATCGGGAAGCGGCCTCATGGGTACGACAAGCGGCTGCGACGCCGTGCCCGGAATCAACGGTCACGCACTCCTGGCCGACGGCGATGACTGGATTGATGTGCAGGCGTCCACCGGCGTGATGGAGACGCTCGGAGAACTCAACAAGGGGACGCTCTCGCTCTGGTTCACCTTCGATCGGGAGCCGGACATCATTGAGGTGTTCCCACTGTTCTACCTCGGGACCGGCCAGGGCGGCGAAGCAAGCGGCTACGCCGAGGCGGAGATCGGCCACTTCAACAGTTGCCGGTTCCTGTACTTCACGATCTTGCGGGAGATCAACGACGGCCAGCCGGCGATTCCCCTGTGCTTCCGGACCGCCGACGGGCTCGAGCCCGGCGTGTGGTACCACTTCGTCGCGACGGTCGGGATCGACGAAAACGCGGGCTACATCAACGGCGAGCCGATGGTGCGGACCTTCCCCTTTGGGCATGAAGGCATTCAGGCCTTCTTCAAGAGTGTGGTGAATCGAGCAACGTGCTGGATCGGGAAGGGCTTCCTTGGGAGCATCCCCGGCGCGCAGTACCACGAGGGGATGATGGACGAAGTGCAGGTCTGGGACCGCCCGATCACGGCCGACGAGGTTGCCACCCTGTATGAAGCGGGGCGGTATGCGGGCGATCTGGACGTCCTGGACCAGGGTGATGTGGCCTGCATTGGGTCGGCCGAGCTCACCGGAACGGCCAACGGGCTGCGTCGGCTGGGCTGGCGTGTCGGTGACGAGCAGGTCACCGAGGTCGCTGCCTCGCTCGCGTGGACGATGGACGTGCCGCTCGCAGCCGCTGGGCCGGCAGACATCACGGTCATGATTGAAACGCACTTCGGGGAGGTCATCGAACGGGCCGTGACCAGGACCAATGTGGACCTGTCCGGCGATGGACTGCTTGATGTCGCAGACCTCTTGGATCTGCTCGGCGGGTGGGGCGGCGCTGCAGCCGATCTCACTGGCGATCAACTCGTCGATGTGGCCGACCTTCTGCTGATGTTGGACACGTGGCCGGGCTGACCCCGCCATCGACCATGGCAAGGCTGGCAAGACCGAGAAGATGGGCATGCCACTGCGTCCGAGAAGCGGCCCGCGGTGCACAAGCCCACGACGCCAAAAACGGCGAAAAAGGGTGATCGCTCGGCACATTCTCGGCCTCCAGGGCCACCGCGCAAGATGTGCCCTCCCAAACCGTATCCAGTGAAAAAACCACAGGTTCCAAGCGAGAGAGCGCCTTGACCGGCTTGTGTGGTGAGTTACAGTGCGTGCGGAAGCGGAGGGAGCAACAGCCTCAGCAAGGAGCCGGTGGTGCGGGTCCGAGCATCGATGATGCCTGTTGTTCTAGGGAGCAACGTACGCCACGGTCACCACGCCGTGGGAAACTCAACCCGACCGAGCCACTGACGGCTCGGCGAGGAGAAGGTCAGAAATGATGAAGACCATTGGACTGACGGGTGCTGCGTGCACCCTCATTGGAACATCCGCAGCGTCCGCAGCCGCTTCGGGACTCGCCGTTGAGTTGGTGGACACCAGCCAGGGCCACACCTATCGCGTGTACGCCGAGGTCGATGCCGGCGATCGTATTGACGCCGTGTTCGGCAACAGCACCAACGACCTTTCGGTCGATGCTGGCGCGGGCATGTCCTTCTACCAGAACAGCTTGGGTGGCCCGACGTCGCTGAGCATCAACAGCGCGTTCTTCCCACTGGCACCCTCGGTGGAGTGGGACTCCTACGTCACCATTGGTGCGCTCTATGCCAACGGTTCGCCGTTCGCATCGAACGAACTCAAGACCATCGGAATCGACTTCACCAGCTTCGAAGCCGGCGGTGCGCTCGAGACCAACAACGGCTCGTGGTTCGTCACGCCCGTCGACGCCCAGGGTGGCGAAATCGGCGGCCGCGTCCTGCTTGGCCAGTTCACCATCGTGGGTGGGACAGGCGATCACAATCAGGACCTGCTCGGCACCTTGAACCTTCAGGGTAAGGATGCCGAAGGCAACACCTTCCAGAGCCTCGGCCTGTCGCTGAACGTCGTTCCCGCCCCTGGCGCGTTCGCACTTCTCGGCCTTGCCGGTCTTGCTGGACGGCGTCGCCGTCGCTGAGTGAACTCGTGCGGGACACCGTCCCGCGTTGGGGTTCATCCCACGCAACACTCAATCACCCCCGCGGATTCGTCCGCGGGGGTGATTCGTTGGGGCCATGCCCTGGAGGCTGTGGCGGGCTAGCCCTGCGACTCGTACCGTTCGACGCTGTCTCCGAGGGCGTCCCGCAGCGGCGTCAGGTGCTCGCCCCACGCCACGTGCCTGCCGACCGAGGAGGCGTAGATGGGCCTCCGCACCTGGTCGCTGCTGAGCGTGAGGACCGTGCGGCCCGTCTCCCAGAACCGCAGGCACGCCGGCTCGAACGGGAGTCCGCAGAAGTCGAGAATGCGGCGGACCTCGGCGTCGGGGTCATCGACGAGTGCCTCGTACCGAACGTCCAGCATGGGCAGGCTGAGCGTGTTTCGCCAGTGATCCATCAACGCTTCGGTCAGCCGCCACGTCTGTCCAATCGACGCCAGATCCGCCGCCCACGGGTTGCTCGCCGGTGGAAGCTTCTGCTCCCAGCACGAGAGCCCGAGGTCCATCGGGTGCCGCGTGCAGTGGATCACCCGAGCGCCCGGAAAGAGCAACTGGATGGCGCCGAGATGCATGAAGTTGCCCAGCTGTTTGTCGATCACGCGCCTGGCCCCTGGCGCGAGTCGGTCGAGCGCTGCGAGGTAGGCGTCTGCGACTCGTGAGAGGCCCAGTTCGTTGGTCTCGGCCAGCAGGTTTGGCCAGGGGAGCCGCGTCCCGAGCGACTGCTGCATGTCGACGATGAGCCTGGGGAGCGTTTCAGCCTCTCCGATACCCACGGCGTCCGGGTGGGCATCGAGGATCTGCTCGACGAGCGTCGATCCGCTGCGGAGCAGGCCCACGATGAAGACCGGGCGCTCATCGGAATTGTCTGCCTTTGGGAGGCTGGGCAATGAATCGGGCGTGAACGTGTCCATGAGCACACGATTCCGGTGGGCATCGCCCTCCGCTGTCCACTCATGGGCTGAGAGGGCGTTGCCCGCTCGAAGGGCTTCTGTGGCTTCTCCGTACCGCGCTGCTGCGGCTTCGGCGCGTCCGAGGACGAACCAGAGACCTCGCTGGACGTCGATGGGCGCCGAGGTGGCTGGGAGGTGCCTGCGAGCGAGTGCTGCAGCGTCCGCCGCATGGCCCAGCCGCACCATGGCCCGCGCCCTGGGGACCGCTGTACTCGGGTGGTCCGGTCCCCGCGCTGCGACGGACATGGCCTTCTCTGGCTGGCCCATCCGAAGGTAGACCTCGGCCTTGCCGGCGACCGCGGCGTCGTAGGTGGGCGCACCTTTGAGGGCCTGGTCGTAGCGGGCGATGGCGTCTCGGAACCGACCCTGGCTCGTCAGCAGTTCGCCATAGAGGGCGTGGTAGTCGGCTCGCTTGCGGTCGCCTCGCAGGGCCCGCAAGATGAGCGATTCGGCTTCTTCGTACCGCCTGCCGATCGTCGCGAGTTGTGCCAGCAGCGCCAGGGCCTCATGGTCGCGTGCGCGTCTGGCGACATGATCCTGCAGGAGTGTGCGGGCGGCATCCATGTGCCCCGCTCGAAGCATGGCCTGAGCCTGCGATCGAACTGCCTTGTCCTGCTCAGCGGCCACGCTCAGCCTCGCACGAGGCCTGCGTTGGTCGGGAATCGCTCGAGGGCCTTCAGCAGTTGCTCGATCTGTGTGGACGGCTTCATGTTCATGAGCCTCCTCCGGAGCGCGGTGACCGTCTTGAACTCAGTGGGCTCGAGCAGAAGATCTTCTTTGCGTGTGCCCGACGCGGCAAGGTTGATTGCCGGGAACAGTCTGAGCTCCGAGATGGATCTGTCGAGGATGAGTTCCATGTTTCCGGTGCCCTTGAACTCCTCGAAAATGACCTGGTCCGCCTTGGAGCCGGTGTCCACCAGGCAGGACGCGATGATCGTCAGCGATCCCCCGTCCTCGACGTTTCTCGCAGATCCGAACATCTGCTTTGGGACTTCGAGGGCTCGGGAGTCGAGTCCTCCCGTCATGGTTCGTCCGCTGTTTCCGTGGCTGCGCGAGTTGTTGAACGCTCGCCCCAACCTGGTCAGGGAGTCGCAGGTCCTCCACGCCGGCGTCGCGGAGCCGGGCGCCCCGTTGCAGACCGCCGAAGCCGCCGCCGACGACGACCACGTC
>CAZSSV010000055.1:0-11908 GCA_964609425.1 uncultured Isosphaeraceae bacterium
GGTTCTGGCAGTACCGATGCCGGTCGTTGTGCCGACTTCCCTGTAAACAGACTCAGGTCCAGGTCAAGCCCAGCGGCAGGCCGGACCCCAGGTCTTCGCACCCCGCGTTGGTGACCACGACCATGTCCTCCAATCGCAGGCCCCCAACAGCGGGTCCGTACAGCCCCGGTTCGATGGTGATGACGTCGCCTTCGACCAGCGCGGGCCCACCGCGGTCGAGAAGCGGGGGCTCATGCACCGCCAGGCCGACACCGTGGCCGGTGCCGTGCACCATTGCAATTCGGCCGGCGTCCGCATCCTCAGCTGGAAGTCCAAGTTCGTACCCGTGTTCGCAGATCACCGTGGTTGTCGCGGCATTGACATCTTCACCTGTGACACCAGACCGGGCGAATGCTTCGCCGGCTCGCTTGGCGGCGAGGACGGCGTCGTGCATGCGCTGCACCGTCGGCGGCACCTCGCCGTGAACGACGGTACGAGTGCAGTCACCGTTGTACCGGCTCGACTTCGACCGAGGGAAGACGTCGATGATGACTGGTTCTTCCGTACGCAGCGCCCCACGACCGTGATCGTGGCAATCTGAGCCCTGCGGACCACCAGCGACGATACTTGTCGGATTCTCATAGCCGGATTCGAGGAGTTGCCAGTCGATGCCGGCTCGGACCCGCTCACTTGTGAGAACCTCACCGCCGACATGAAGCAGCCCGCCCTCGCCAGCAGTAGCGGTTGCGATCAGTTCGCATGCCGTTCGGATGGCCGCTTGGGTGTCCTGCTGGGCAGCCCGAAGCGCGTCGATCTCCTCTTCGTCCTTGCTCCGGCGGGCCGAGACGCCCAACTCGGGGTCGTACTCCACGGCAACACCGACGGTCCGAAGCGCGTCGACGAATGAGAGCGGCAGCGTGCGGTCGGCCGTGACCGCGTTCAGGCCTGCGCGGCGAAGGGCTTCGGCGGTCGCTTGGGCGGTGGCCGTCTCCCGATCGCCGGACAACCCGCCCTCGGGCGTGAAGTCGGCGGGGCAGGCAACTCGATCAGCCCGTGCAGCCCGGTGCGCGCGGTCCATCTCGATGTCCCGGATGATGAGCAGCCGCTCGGACCCAAAGTCGATCAGGGCCGCGGGGTCTCCCGCGGCGAACCGAATGGCGTGGAAGAGCGTGTCGTTGGTGGAGGGGATGCCGGCAATGAGCGTGGTCATGTCGGGAGCGTACCGCTTCGGTAGGCTGGCAGTATGAAGATTGGATGGATCGGGGCAGGTGTGATGGGTGAGCCAATGGCAGGGCATCTGCTGGCGGCGGGGCATGAAGTGCGGGTGTACTCCCGAACACGGTCAAAGGTGGAGGGCTTACTGGCAGCCGGGGCGGTGTGGACGGGCTCGCCGGCAGAGGCCGCGTGCGGTGCCGATGTGGCGATCAGCATTGTCGGCTTCCCTGAGGACGTGCAAGCGGTCCACCTGGGCCCCGCCGGCACCCTGTCAGCCGCCACGCTCCCCAGGGTCATCATCGACATGACGACGAGCCGGCCGAAGCTGGCGGTTCAACTCGCCGATCGAGCTCGCCGCCTGGGCGTGCAGGCAATTGATGCGCCGGTCAGTGGTGGTGATGTGGGTGCCAGGAACGCGACGCTCTCGATCATGGTGGGCGCGGACGCGGCGGCATTCCGTGAAGTTCAGAACCTCTTCGAGACGCTGGGCACGCGGGTCGTTCTGCAGGGTGGTCCCGGTTCGGGCCAGCACTGCAAGATGGTCAATCAGATTCTTGTAGCGGCGTCCATGATTGGCGCGGTCGAAGCGTTCAAGTATGCGGCCGGAGCTGGGCTGGAGGGTGGGGCCGTCCTCGAATCGGTATCGGCGGGGGCCGCTGGTTCGTGGACGATCAGCAACCTGGTGCCGCGGATTCTGTCTGGGGACTTCGGCCCAGGGTTCCTGGTCGATCACTTCGTCAAGGATCTTCGCATCGCACTAGAAGCGGCCGAAGCCATGAAGCTTGACCTGCCCGGTTTGTCTCTGGCCACGCGAGCGTACGAGCATCTGTCGGAGTCGGGCTATGGAAACCGTGGCACACACGCATTGGCGCTGTGCTATTGAGTTCGGGCTGGAAGTACAACGGGCTCGCCTTGCGGCGAGCCCGTTGCGCATCCACCGTCAGGAGACGGTCGTCAGTGATCGTGTGCCTCGCCGGCGGGGTGTCCCAGGAATGGGAACATCATGCCGCCACCACCACCGGCGATGTCGTCGGTGTTGTAGAGGTACTGGGCGTTGAGCGCCCGGTCGATGAGCGAGCTCGCTTCTGCGAGGTGTGCCCGTGAATAGGGATCGATGTCGGCGCCCTTGCGACGCATGGCGCTGTCGATCGTTCCCTTGAGCTCACGCAATTGCATCCGGCTCAGATTGGTAACCGGGGCGGTGTAGAAGCCGCCGCCCGAAGGCATGCTGAGGTCGATGAGCCGCTCGAGGTGTGCTCGCTGGGCATTGCGGCGCAGGCTGGAGATGTACGGAGACCGGGCGTTGTAGGCGCCCTGGGGTCCATCGTCCAGCTCGGTCCAGACCGAGTCTCGCACGGTCGTGAGCACCTCAGGAACGGTCATCACGTCCTCGTCTTCCAGGGCGCGGAATTCATTGTCGTAGACACGATTCAGCGTCGCGGGATTGAGAATGTTTGAGAGCGCCATCGACTGGATGCCTGCGATCTTGTCGTGGACAGGATAGGTCTCGTCCTCAAAGATGTATCGCTGGCCCCCTTCGTCCCACCACTTGTCGACCGTCATGCGGCGAAGCAGTGTGGGCGAGAGACCAAAGGCGTCGTCGCGCATGGTGTTCTCCAGCACGATCTCCAGAGCGCGTCGTTGCTGATCCGCCTCGATGGGCGTGATCGGATCGCGATCACCTTCGTCGCCCTTCTTGTCACGGTTGAGGTAACTCCCGCCGATCCAATTGGACGCGATGTTCACGGCACCGAGATGCTTGTACAGCAGCATGTCATAGGCCTTGCGAGCCTCGGCCCAACTCTCGCCGTCCTCGACCATGTCCTCGAGGATGCGCTCCCTGAGGTGTTGGGCAAGGCCGATCTGTGACGCGGCGTAGTTGAGCGGGTTCTCACCGTTGTCGAAGCGACGGGCACGAGGGTCGGGGCCCCACGTGTCCTCGTCGGTCGCGTAGATGAGCTGAGGCTCGCCCGCCCGCTTGAGCACCTTCTCGGGCTTCTTGCCGATGTAGCCATACTCGATGGCCCACATGTCGTAGGGGCCGATGGACATTTGCGTCCAGTCGCCCTGGGCGTCGCCCAATTCGTAATTGATATTGACCGGCAGGTAGTCCATCACTGAGCCCGAGCACGCGTCACCCTCGAAGTCCTCCGAGTTGATGGCGGCGAGCGTGTGAATGGTGCTTCCCTTGAAGTTGTGCCGAAGGCCGAGCGTGTGGCCGACCTCGTGCATGACGACTTCCTTCAAGAGCGGGCCGATGAACTCTTCCGGCACGCCGTCGAGGAACTGCTCGTCATCTTTGGTCGTGGAGGACTTGGAATCGGCAGACGCTTCGTCCACGTCGGCTTCAGTCTCGTCCTCGTCCTCGTCATCGGCTTCGTCTTCGGCGTCCGCCGGGTCTGTGTCGCTGTCGTCGTCGTCCGACTCATCGTCTTCCGCAACGTCATCGCCGCCCGACCGGGTGGCCATCAGTGTCATGGACATGCCACCTTCAGACATCCCGCCGGTCATGGATCCGTCTTCGACGGTCAAGACCAACGGGTCGCTGCCGGCATCTTCTTCGGCCGGATTGAGGGTGAGCCGCTTGTCCGATGGTGACCAGTCACCAACGAGCTCGACGGTGCCGAACATGCCCATCTCAGCGGATCCTTCGACGGTGTTGTCCTTGTCGAGATCGAGCTCGAGCGTGAGATCCATGGCATGGCTCTCGCCATCCGGGTTCGACATTTCGATAGACCCATACCAGGTTCCGGAGATCGGGTCATTCGGGTCGGCCATGGCAACCAGGGGCTTGTCGAGGTGCATGATCAACTCGGGGTTGAGCCGAACCATGGCCACATCCATTGCCTTACATGCGGCGTGGCGGCAGTTGCCATTCACCTGGCTGACACGTCCGATGAGGCCGTCGTACGGCTCATCCCCGATCAGGTCGGTGGAGACCGTCGGATTGGCGAAGCCTGGCAGCGAGCCGGATGCGCGAAGCATGGCTTGCCGCTGCACCTGTTGGAGGACGTCCGCACGCTCGGCGCGGCTCGCCAGCAAGACGCGGGGATGCCACTCGGGGTGTGTCTCAAGCCAGGCCAGCGCCTCCGGGCCCCAACCTTCGAGCGCAGTCTCGGGGACGAGATCCTTCCACGTGCGAGTCCAGCCGTTGATGAAGCCTTCATCCATGACGATGTCGGCGTCGAGAATCTCGCCGGTCTTGGGGTGCACGCGGCTGGGGCCGATGGCGAAGCCCATGTCGGCGTTGGTCCAGAGGAAGAAGTTGTACCGGGCGTCCTCGGGGTCCTTTTCCATGTGGGCGCCGGTGTCGGCGTCCTGCTGGTAGACCTCAATGGCGTTGACGATGCCGACGTTCTCGAATGCCTTGTTCCACTCGAGGATGCCGTCACGAACCCACCGGCGGTACCGGACGGGCGTTGTGTGTTCGACGTAGAAGACGATCGGCTTCTTGGGTGGACTCATTTTGAGTTTCGGATCGGCCTTCTGGACGTTCCACCGATTGATGTACCGAACCCAGGGGTTCTCCTTGGATGCATCACCAATGTCGCGGTGGGCAGTCGTGAAGTAGCCGACGCGTTCGTCGGCGGCGCGAGGTTTGTAGCCGGTGTTCTCCGGAATCTCGGCGATGGAGTAGGCCAGCGTTCCGAGTTGTCCGCCCCTGAGTGGCATCTTGAACGCCAACTCAACATTGTTCGGGAATGCCTTGGCCTTTTCAATCGTCGCCAGGCGGGTGTTGGCGCCGTTTGTTCGCCCCCCGAAGAACTTCGAGGACTGCTTGACCAGCAGATCGGTCAGGTCAATGACTGGCCCGCCACCGGGGCCCATGGTCTTGATCGGCACGTCGAGAATGACGCGGTCGGTGAAGACCCGCTTGGTGCCGGCTCTGGACTGCTTGTCCCCGGTCGATCGGACGGCGTAGTTCGGCTGAATGAGGGCCAGCCGCTTGCCGAACCGCTGCCACTTGGCGTAGAGGTCGCCCGCCTGAACGCCGGCTTGGGGAATGCCGCCGGAGATCGTGTACGCGAAAAAGACGTTCTGCTTGCCGAAGTTGCGGGGGAGCTCCGCCAGGACGTCGCCGGATTTCTGATCGACGTACAGGGTGTACATGCCCGCTTTGCCGTCGGCCGTCGAGACGACTTTCTTGTAGGTGTCTTTGACGACGGTGTCGAACTTCGGGAAATCCGACTTTCCGCTCCCGCCGCTGGTGGCGGCGATTCTGGGGTCAATGCCGTCGGGAGCTGGCTCGATGGCGTCCGCTGCCAGGGCGGCCGCAGCGATTCCGAGCCCGCCGATGGCGGTCAGGGTGAGTACTGTTCGCATGGTGTGTCTCCTGAGCGCAATGGTGGATGAGTCCCCCGCATACTGACGGGACCAATCCTACCCCGTTTCGGGAGGTGCGGCTGGCCCGCACCGAGCGTACCTCGGGGCGGGAGGGTGTGTTGGCCCGATCAGGCCCGAAGAACGACCTCCTGGTCTGAATCCCACCGCACAACCCGATCATCCCGCCATGCATCCACACCCATGGCGATGGCGACCATCGTGGCGCAGCCGAGATCGACATTGCAGGCCAATGGGGCCCCATCGCGGACCGCGTCGAGGAAGTTCCCCATGTGGTCTCGCCGCTCGTCCCGTGGCAGATCCACCGATGCGTGCCCCGGCTTGGGTGTGGGCTTCTCGGGCACGTCCAAACCATTGGCGGTCCGGAACTCCCGCCACCAGGGGGCCTGCTCGGACACGGTCAGCCCATCGGCAAACGTCATCGTTCCGTACTGGCCCCGAATCACGGTCGGCCACGTGTCATCATTGGTCATGACGCTCGACAGGCAGACCGTGTGCTCGCCTGGGTAGTCCACCATCATGAAGAACGTGTCCGGAATGTCCCGCTCGTCCTTTTCGAGGTAGCGGCCTCCACTTGCGACCACGCGGCTCGGATAGGCGCCGTCATGCCCCTCGATGGCAAGCAGAAGCGGTGCCAGCCTGTGATACAGCAGGTCGGTCGCCAGCCCGCCGTTGTAGGCCAGGTACTTTCGAAATCGAAAGAAGTGGTCCGCGTTCCAGTCAATCTGCGGGGCCAGCCCGTGCGCGTGCCCCAGCCACCGGTCCCACCAGATGTAGCCGGGCGCTCGCGGCGCATTGTGTGGCCCGGCGTCCGGGGCAATGGGCCAATTGAACTGTCCGCCTCTTGAGTTGCGGCAGTAGGCGCCCTGGCTCCAGGTTGGCTTTCCGATTCGACCGTCTGCGATGGCCCGTCGAGCGGTCCAGAATGCGCCATCGCTTGTTCCCTGCGGGCCGACCTGAAGCGTTCGACCGGTTCGATGCACGGCGTCGCGACATGCGAGGGCCTGAGGGATCGTGTGCGACAACGGCTTCTCGCAGTACACGTCCTTGCCGGCCTCCATGGCTTCGATGGCGATCTTCGTGTGCCAGTGATCCGGTGTCGCGATCACGACAGCATCCACGTCGGGATCGTCGAGCACACGTTCGTACTCCATCGTCACGGATCCGTCTGGAACCGATGCGATGGTTGCGGCGTGGTCGAGCCTGCGCCGATACACGTCGCACACGCGTGTCACTCGCAGGTTCTCGGCATCGGCCCGGTTCACGAGGCTCTGCAGATGTCCGGTGCCCATGCCCCCAGTCCCGATGACGGCCATGTTCAGCCGCCCGTTGGCGCCGAGCGTTTGGGCCCAAGATGCCGCTGGAATCAGCAGTGGACTCGCTGCAGCGGTGCGGATGACGGATCGGCGCGTGATGGGCATGGTGGTCTCCTCAACCCGAGCCTACCGCCGCGACTCGTGGGGTGCCCGGTCTACTCCAGTGAGGCGCCTTGAGACTCAAAAAATGTTCGATCGCCCGTCCGACGAGGAGACGCGAAAAAGGACTCCATCTGCCCGATCCACCGTCTTCCGGAGGCGCCGCGTTTCTCGTAGTACCTCGCCATTTCGTCGTCGTATCGATCCATGAGTTCGAGCAGCGCCGCGTCGCTGGGGTATCTGTTGTTGAAGAGCACGGCATCGACCGGGAGCCGTGGCCGCTTCCATGGCTCCTCCGCCGCCTTTCCGACGCAGAGCCCGTACAGCGGGTAGACACTCCCGGGAAGCTCCAGAAGGGCGCTCACGGCGGCGAGGTCGTTTCGAATGCCGCCGATGTAGCAGGTGCCCCAGCCCTGCGATTCCAACGCGAGTACGAGATTCTGCGCGAAGAGGGACGCGTCGACGGCGCACAGCAGAAACGACTCAAGGTTTTCAGTGCAAGGATTGCCGGCGCGGTCTGCGAGCAGGCGGTGTCTGCGCATGTCGCCGCAGATCACCAGAAAGGCCCCGCTGTCGGCCACCTTCTGTTGCCCGCCGCTGATCTCGACGAGTTGTTCCCGGGCTGCAGTGTCCGTGATCCTCAGTGCGCTGTACACCTGAATGTTGGCACTGGTTGCGGCGCACTGGGCCGCCTCGACGGCCGCTTGAAGGTCTTTGTCCGGGACAGGAGTCTTGTCGTACGTGCGAATCGACCGGTGCTCGTGCATCTGTTGGAAGATCGGGTTCATGCGGTCCATGGTAGATCGTCTGCTGGCTAGCCACCAACCCATCGGTCGTACAGCGTTCGAGCTCGAATCGGGTCTCCCACCCCGACGAGCGCGCGGCCGTCGGCGAATGCCGTGATGCGAACGCCGTCGTCGGTGAGATCGACACGCAGGGCGTGCTCGTCATGGTGGACCTTCCCGTGCGGGTTCAATCTGCATGCCAGCGCCTCAAGGTCGATGGAGCCTGGAGACACTGGAAGGATCTGCGTCGTGTCTCGACCACAGAGCGACGCTGTTGCCGTGCCGCGACTTCCGTCCAGCCACTCAAAGACGCGTCCCCCGCAGCATGGGCACGCGTCGCGCGGCCTGCCGGGACGCATGCGGCGGTCCTCGCCGTCCCATGGGTCGATCGAGTGCATGGACCGGTCCAGGCTCGCCACCCGCCCGACGAGGAGCGAGAGCACCGCTGCGGACTGATGCCCCGTGACAATCGCAACGGTGGCGCCGAGGACACCTGCGGTGTCACAGGTCGGTGCGGCACCCGCCGGGGGAGGCTCGGGAAAGATGCACCGAAGGCAGGGTGTCGGTTCGTCCCACTCGATGGCTCGTCTGCTTCCTCCGCCTGAGGGAAGGATGGGCATGACGAGGCCCCCGGTGCCGACGGCACCTCCGTAGATGTAGGGAATGCCGTGTTTGACGGCCAGATCATTCAGGAGATACCGCGTGTCGAAGTTGTCCAGACCATCAACCACGAGGTCCACGCCCGCGGACAGGTCTTCTGCGTTGCAGGATCGGAAGTCGTCCACGACGGGTTCGATCGAGATGTCGGGGTTGACCGCCCGCAAGCGATCGGCCGCGGCGATGGCCTTGGGCCGTGAGGTATCGGCGTCGGCCTGTGTGTAGAGGATCTGCCGCTGAAGGTTGCTGAGTTCGACCACATCACGATCGACAATTCGCAGTGTGCCGACGCCGGCCCGCGCCAATTGATCGGCCACTCCACAGCCGAGCGCTCCGCACCCGACGACCAGCACGGTCGCCTCGCCCAGCCTGCGTTGGCCTTGCGCACCGACATCGGGCAGGAGAATCTGGCGGTCATACCGCCCGGACGCTCCGGCGCCCCCCGTGGGTGCCTGGTTCGAATTCACCACGCGAAGTGGCTGAACGCCTTGTTTGCCTCGGCCATGCGGTGGGTCTGCTCACGCGTATTGCAGGCCTTTCCTTCGCCGTTGGCCGCGTCGTAGAGTTCCTTGGCGAGCCGATCGGAGAGTGGCTTGCCCTTCTCAGCGCGGACGGCGGTGATGATCCACCGGAATGCGAGGCTCTGGCGGCGGCGTTGGGTGACGGGCATGGGTACCTGATAGTTGGCACCACCGACCCGCTTGGAGCGAACTTCGACGTTCGGCTTGACGTTCTCGATCGCCTGGCGGAACACGTCGATGATGCTGTCCGGCATGCCTTCTCGCTTGTCCCGGTCCATCCGCGACTTCATCTTGTCCAGCGCGTCGTACACGACCCGCTGCGCGACAGCTTTCTTGCCGTCCAGCATGACGCAGTTGATGAATTTGGCGAGCACCTTGTCCCCGTACCGGGGATCGGGCTGCAGTTGCTTTTCGGAAGCAGTGATACGACCGGCCATGGTGGGCCTCCCTTGGCTCATCCGCCCGCGGTGCGGGCCTGTTGTTCACCGGCGACGAGGTCGAGGCCACCGATTACTTGCCTGTGCCCACGAGCGTGGGCGGTGATTGGAATGAGGCTACTTCTTGCCTCGTTTGGTTCCGTACTTGGACCGCCCCTTGGCTCGCCCATCGACACCGAGCGTGTCGTGACTGCCGCGAACGACGTGGTACCGGACTCCCGGAAGGTCACGCACACGGCCGCCCCGCACGAGCACGATGGAGTGCTCCTGAAGGTTGTGGCCTTCACCGCCAATGTAGGCGGTGACTTCCTTGCCGTTGGAGAGGCGGACACGAGCGACCTTCCGCAATGCCGAGTTCGGCTTCTTGGGCGTGACCGTCCGAACTTGCAGGCACACGCCACGCTTCTGCGGGCAGGCGGCGAGGTCGCGGACATTGGACTTGGCCTTCGGGCTTCGTCGGGGCTTGCGAACGAGTTGATTGATCGTGGGCATGGGAACTCCGTGGGCACCGTCTTGAACCGCCAAAGAGGCGAGCCGAGCAGTGTATCAGGACCGGGGAGGGGGGCAAGGCCCACAGGCAGGCTTCTGCGGCCACAGCCGGCCCCCAACGGTCGCGTGGGGCCCATGGCGACCGAAACGGAACCCATGCTGATATCGGACCTTGGAACCACCCATCGGCATCCGAGCGTCGCCGCGGCCGTGTGGATAACCCGTGGACCGAGCCTTCTGAGGGTGGCGAAACTGCTGCTCCAGACGGTCTGTTGGGCGATTTGGCCAGAAGGCCCACGCCCACCCCGTTCTGAATAGACTGCCTGCCCGCCGGAGTCCACCCAGACGTGACTAAACCCGTTCTTCAAGTCGAGTTGCACTCAGATGGGGCCTGCCTGGGCAACCCGGGGCCTGGTGGGTGCGCGTGTATTCTCCGCCCGTCACAGGGTGGTGAGGAAGTGATTCTGGTTGGCGGGGAGTCTGCAACGACGAACAACCGGATGGAACTGACGGCCGTCCTGGAAGGGCTGCAGACCTTGCAGGACGGGATGGCCGTGGGCATCTTTGCTGACAGCCAGTATGTCTTGAATGGACTGAGCGTCTGGATGGACAACTGGAAGCGGCGCGGGTGGAAGACGTCGGCGCGCAAGCCGGTGAAGAACTTGGATCTCTGGAAGGCGCTCGACGGCGAGCGGGCGCGACTCAGCCTCACTTACGAGTGGGTGGAGGGCCACGCAGGTCATCCCGACAACGAACGATGTGATCTCCTGGCCAAGCAACAGGCCGAAATGCAACTGGAACTGGAGAGGTGATGTGACCGTGCATCGAGTGGAAGTTCGACCATGTGCTGAGGCAGGTGACCCCGCGGGCCGAGCGGCGCTGGCAACCGTGACCGAATCGGGTGTTGGTCATGTGCCAACGTGCATCGAAACTGCCTCGGTGTATCTCATCGAAGGTGATCTCGATGTGACTGAGGTCGATCGGATTGCGCATGAGCTTCTGGGACATCCGATGAGCGACGAAGTTGTGATCGGTGCCGGACCAGCGCGGGCGTCGGCCCTCATTGAAGTGCATCCTCAGCCAGGCGTCATGGATCCGGACGCCGAAGCCGTCGAGGCGGCCATTGAGTCGATGGTCGGCTGCGATGTTCGGGTACGGACCGCCGTCAGGTACGACCTGCACGGTGTTGGCAATGAGGACGGCCATCGCATTGTGTCAGGATGCCTGGCGAATCCTCTCATTCACGAAGTACTGGTAGGTGCGGCCCATCCCGAGTCCTTTCCTTCGGGGCACTCGCATGACATGTCCGTGCGGGAGGTTCCGATGCTGGACCTCGACGACGCAGCGCTGGAGCGACTCAGCCGGGATGCCCATCTGTTCCTGTCACTCGATGAAATGCAGCAGATTCGAGATCACTTTCAAGGATTGAGTCGCGAGCCGAGCGAGATCGAATTGGAGACCTTGGCGCAGACCTGGTCCGAGCACTGCGTTCACAAGACGCTCAAGGCCACGGTGGATTACCGGGGCGAACTACCGGGAGCCGACGGCATCCCGGGGGCCGAGCGTCAAAGCGGCGGCGAGCTTCGAATTCACAACCTGCTGAAGTCGACGGTCGCTGCTGCCACCCACCAGCTCATGGACGAGGGCTTGGATGACTGGTGCCTGTCGGTCTTCGTGGACAACGCGGGTGTCGTCGGATTCGACGACGAACACGCGGTGTGCTTCAAGGTCGAGACGCACAACCACCCGTCGGCGCTCGAACCGTATGGCGGTGCTGCGACGGGCATCGGTGGGTGCATTCGAGACGTGATCGGCACGGGGCTGGCGGCTCGCCCAGTGGCTGCGACCGATGTCTTCTGTGTCGCACCGCTTGACATTGCTGCGGTTCCCGCCGGGTGTCTGCACCCACGCCGCATTCTCTCCAGGGTTGTCCAGGGCGTGCGGGACTACGGAAACCGAATGGGCATTCCCACACTCGACGGAACCGTGTGGTTCGACGAAGGTCACGTGGGCAACCCGCTCGTCTTCTGCGGGTGCGTCGGGGTCATGCCCAGAGACTGTGTGCATGG
>CAZSSV010000056.1:0-11904 GCA_964609425.1 uncultured Isosphaeraceae bacterium
ATTCTCCTCAGGGAACTCCAGGCCTGCCATGTTCTGATCGACATGGCTGAACATGAGGTTGACCCTGCCGATCAGCTGCCACACATCTCCACCGTCGCTCGGATCGTTGGTGCGGGCTTCGACCGTGCCTCGGGTCACGGCCCCGGCGGCGTCGATTCGATCCATCGTCGCCGTGTAGCGAATGGTCATTCCGGGAAGAATGTCGGCCCCGAACTCGGCCTTGGCGATCTTGGCGAGGATGACCTTTTCGCGGAAGTCGTTGACCGCCCCCACCATGATGCCCGCAGTCTGGGCCATGCCCTCGACCATGAGCGATGCGGGCATGAGCGGCATCGCGGGCTCATCCGCCCGCGCGGGCAGGTGATCATGCAGGTGCTCTTCCGCCAGGCTCGTGTTCTTGATCGCGACGAGCCGCTCGCCCGGGACGTGCTCCACGATCCTGTCGATCCACATCCACCGCATGGTCGTCGCGTACGGGCGCTCAGCCCGCGTCACCCTTGAGTTTGATCGCAACGAAGTCCACGAGTGACTGGACCGTGATGAGATCGCCGACCTTGATGAGGTCGCGATCGGCGTCGAACGCGGAGAAGTCCACGTGCGGCATCCGCTCACGCAGCATGTCCATACCCGCGTCGGTGAACTTGCCGTCCTGCACCCAGTCGGTGTTGTCCATCACGTTCTCGGGGAAGAGTTCCCCCTGATCGATCTTGAACGGGTTCTCCGCAGTCCCGAACGCCTTTTCAAGGCGGAACACGATGTCGAGGAAGTCGATCGACTCGGCGCCCAAGTCTGCCGTCAGGCTGGCCTCCGGCGTGATCTCGTCGTCATCGCACCCCAACGCTTCCTCCAGCACCTCGCTGACCTTCCCGAAAATGTCATCCTTGGTCATGAGCATGTCGTCTCCGACTCCTGCAGTTGGGCCGCCGACAGAAGCCGCGGCGGCCGCATGGTAAACCTGCCGGAGATGGCGGTATCGCCGTCTCCGGGCTCGCCTTCCACGATTCCGGTGCCCTTGCACGAGACGACGCCATCGTCGTCCGGCTCGGACACCGACACCTCCACCCGGAGCGATTGTCCGGGCCTCACCATGGCACCGTACTTGACGGCTCGCACACCCCCAGCCACCCACTGGCCGCCGCTTCGGGCCTCAAGCACCGTCCGGGCGGCTTGCAGCATCGTCTCCAGCATCATGACACCAGGGAGGATTGGAAAGCCCGGAAAGTGATCCGCGAGATACTCCTCGGCGGCACTCACCTGCTTGCGGGCGACGATCCGATCGCCGTCCATTTCCTGCACATTGTCGATGAGGTGGAATCGCATGGTCTGAGACGGGCGGATGGTACCCGAGCAAGGCTCGGCGCGGTGGCACGTGGGGCCTGAAACCACTATCCTGCTCGGCTCGATCGGGTTGGCGGTGTGGCCGCGAGCCCCTCACGAACGCCCCTTTTTCCACAGAACGGCAGGACACGACATGGCCAGCACAGGCACCGTCATCCAGGTCATTGGATCCACCTTCGACGCGCAGTTCCCCGAGGACGCGCTCCCGGACATCTACAACGCCGTCACGAGCGATCTTGAAGTCGATGGCAAGCAGTCCACGCTGTACGGTGAGGTGAGCAAGCACCTTGGTGGTGGACAGGTTCGATGTGTCGCGCTGGGCAGCACCGACGGGCTTCGCCGCGGTCATCCCTGCGTCGATACAGGCGCGCCCCTTTCGGTCCCGGTTGGCGACGGCGTCCTTGGACGCGTCTTCAACCTGCTTGGACAACCCATCGACGAACGTGGCGCGGTTGAGGCCGATCGCACACGACCGATTCACCAGCCGCCGCCAAATCTCGACGAGCTCAACCCAAAGACGGAAATCCTCGAGACAGGCATCAAGGTTGTCGATCTGCTGTGCCCGTTCGTCCGTGGTGGCAAGATCGGCCTGTTCGGCGGTGCCGGCGTGGGCAAGACAGTCATCATTCAGGAAATGATCGCGCGTGTGGCCCGTGGTTTCGGTGGGTACAGCGTGTTCTGCGGCGTCGGCGAGCGAACGCGTGAAGGCAACGACCTCTGGCGAGAAATGCAGGAGGCCGAATACACCGATGCCGAAGGCAACACGGCGCACGTCATCGACAAGGTGGCGATGGTGTTCGGACAGATGAACGAGCCTCCGGGTGCCCGTCTCCGCGTGGCACTGTCGGGTCTGGCCATGGCCGAGGACTTCCGCGACAACTCCGGCAAGGAAACGCTGATCTTTGTCGACAACATTTTCCGATTCACGCAGGCGGGTTCGGAAGTGTCCGCCCTCCTCGGACGGATGCCTTCAGCCGTGGGCTACCAGCCGACACTCTCGACCGAGATGGGCGAGCTGCAGGAACGCATCACCTCGACCTCGCGCGGCGCCATCACCTCGGTGCAGGCGATTTACGTGCCAGCGGACGACCTGACCGACCCAGCCCCCGCGACCGCCTTTACCCACCTCGACGCATTCGTCGTGCTTGAGCGTGGTATCGCCGAGAAGGGCATCTATCCGGCAGTCGATCCGCTGAACTCCTCGTCTCGAATCCTCGACCCGCAAGTGCTCGGTGAGCGGCACTACCGTGTCGCCCGCGACGTGCAGCAGATCCTGCAGCGATACAAGGATCTTCAGGACATCATCGCCATCCTTGGTGTCGATGAGTTGGCGGAGGACGACAAGTTGGCCGTCGCTCGCGCGCGGCGCATGGAGCGTTTCCTCAGTCAGCCGTGCTACGTCGCCGAACAGTTCACCGGGTTCCCCGGCATCACGACGCCCCTCGAGGACACCATCGACTCATTCGAACGCCTCGTGGCCGGCGAGGGCGATGACCTTCCCGAGAGCGCGTTCATGTATGTCGGTGATCTCGACGACGCGAAGGCAAAGGCCGAGCGCATGGCCGCGGAAGCCGCGGGCTGATCTCACACTCCAACATGTGATTCCCGACAGGCGGGTGGTCGTGCGACCGCCCGCCTGTCTCGCTCTGGGCTTGTGGTCAATCGGCTCAGCCAAGACGCCCATTCGCGGCGCGCCATGGCACGCAGTGACTGAGGATCGTTGGCCAAACGTCTGGATGTTGGGGGACCTGCATCGATTGTCCGAGGCGAAGATGCATCATCCAAGGTGCATGATCGGTGGGCAACAACTGGCGGTTGTCCGCCTGCTACCCTTGCCCGCGACCCCACTTGGAGCCTGAATCATGATCATGCGTTTCGCCGCCGCGTTCACCGCCCCTGTGCTCCTGGCCGCCTGTGGCGGGGATGCCCCCGCGGCGAAGGTCCCAAGCCCACCCCAAGACGTTGCCGCGAAGCCCCTCAAGCCCGCGCTTGACCCGACCACGCTTCCCGGCATGGCGGTCACCGGTGATGGCACCACGTATGCCGACGGCGTCGTGGGGTGGACACTGACCGGGGGCACGGGCGGACCACTGGCCCCGGACGTCGAGGCCGCCACACTGCGCATTCGAGCATGGACGATGGACGGCCATCAGTTCTTCGGTGACGATCTGACATGGGACGAACTGGTGCTGCCCACGAGCGACACTGGCGCGTTCAGTGGATGGTCGGCCACCCTCACAGACATGCAGATCGGCGAGGTCCGCAAGGTCTGGATCGCCGCCGAAGGCCGCGACGCGTGGCCGATTCAGGGATCGCCGGCCCAGGACGCGGTGTTGGAGATCGAACTCGTGGCGGCCGCCGCAGCGCCTCCCGCGCCCCTTCCCGGCGCCTCCGTGGGCGACGCCGCTCGACGGGGAAGTTCGTCTGGTCTTCGGTGGTATGACCTTGCCACCACACCCGGCAGCCCGCTGAAGGGCGGCGATGCGGCGACCGTCTCGATGGTGGTCTGGCTCGAAGACGGAACGCGGTGGCAGGACACCGGCGGCACGCCCGTCATGCTCACGATCGACGACACGCTCATGCCCGCCTTCCGGGAAGGACTTGTCGGCATGACGCCGGGGAGCAGCCGCAAGTTGATCGTCCCGCCGAGCCTCGGCGCGGGCTTCGACCCGCTGGGTGAACTCCCCGCGGGAAGCACCTTGATCGTGGACATTGACTACGTCGCAGACATGCCGAGCGACACGTCAGCGTCTGCGGCGGCGGCCGGCGAGTAGCCCCAGTCCCAACACGCCGATGGCCGCCGGTGCGGGCACAATCGTCTGCCCGCAGCGAAGCCTATCCTGATGCCCCACCACTGCCGCAGGAGTCCCCAATGCACTGGTCTCACCTGGTTTCAGCACTCGCGCTCGCGTCATCCACAGCCGTGTTCGGGGCCCTCACGCCGAGCACGCCGCAGACGACCGAAGAACTCACCATCCGCTTCGACGCCGCCAGGCAGGCCGCCGACGATCGCGTCGCGGCCATCATTGCGATTGAAGACGAAGACCGGACGTGGGCCAACACGGTCGGGGCCATGGACGACATCAACGCTCACTTTGACCGCGACGGCAACATGCTGGCCTTCATGGGCTATGTGCACCCCGACCCAGCCATGCGGGATGCTGCACGTGACATCGAAAAGCGTTGGACGAACTGGTATGTGGACATCGGCAAGAACGAAGGCCTTTACAAAGCAGTCCGGGCGTATGCCGCGACGCAGCCTCAGCTTGAGGGCGAGCAGGCCCGCCTGCTCGAGTTCATCCTTCGCGATTACCGCCGCGCGGGCATGGGCCTCTCTGCCGAAGATCGCGCCAGGCTTACTGAGATCGAGAAGAAGCTCAATGAACTTTCGATCACGTTCGATCAGAACATCCTCAATGACGCTTCCACCATCTTCCTCACTGAGCAGGAACTCGCCGGCATGCCCGCCGACTACATGGCCGGGCTTGACCGCGCAGGCGACCTGTATGCACTGGGCATGGACTATCCGACGTCTCTGCCTCTGCTTGACCACTGCCCGAATGAGCAGACGCGAGCGAAGATGTGGCTTGCGCGGCGGCGCCGAGCGAAGGCCAACGTTGGCGTGTTGGAAGAGATGCTCGCGTTGCGGGCCGAGCAGGCGCAACTGCTCGGTTTCGCTCATGCCAGCGACTTTGAGAATGAGATTCGCATGTCCAAGAATGCGGCTGCGGTAGAGGACTTCTACGCCTCGATTCGACCGCTTCTGGCCAAGAAGGCGGCCCGAGACATGAACCTGTTGATCGAGGCCAAACGCAAGGCGACCGGCGATCCCAACGCTCGCATTCGTCCTTGGGACGTTGGATACTGGATGGAGCGGGTACGGGAACGCGACTACGACGTCGACTCGAACATCGTCAAGGAGTACTTCCCGTTCGCGACGGTCCGCGACGGCATCTTCGAGATTACGCAGAATCTCTACGGCATCGACTACCGGCCGCTGGCAGCGCCCGCCGAGGCGCCGCTCTGGCACGAGGACGTCGAGTACTTCGAAGTCATCGATCGCAAGACCGGCGAGGTACTCGGCGAGTTCACCATGGACATGTATCCACGCGAGGGAAAGTATGGCCACGCCGCGCAGTGGGGCATCGTCCCGCGGAAGGTGTGGTCCGACGGGACCATTCAGCGCCCCGTCGCCGCCCTCGTCTGCAATTTTCCAAAGCCCACGGCAGATCGCCCGAGCCTGCTCACCCACGATCAGGCCGAAACGTTTTTCCACGAGTTCGGGCACTGCCTTCACACGCTACTGACCGAAACGGACACGACTCGCTTCGCCGGCACGAGTGTGGAGCGGGACTTTGTCGAAGCGCCCAGTCAGATGCTCGAGGCATGGGTCTGGAGCCCGCAGACGCTCCCACTCATGAGCGGCCATTACGAAACCGGTGCCCCGCTGCCCGAGGACATGCTCATGCGGATGATCGCAGCCAAGTCACTGTGCCGGGGAATGCTTGATCAGGGGCAAGTGTGGCTCGGGTCGATTGATCAGGCCTACCACACGGACGCAGAGGGCGATGTTGACACGACGCAACTGGGGCTGGACATGGTGGAACAATGCACGTTGCTCGAAGCCGTACCCAACACGTGGTTCCAGGCTGCGTTCGGGCACCTGACCGGGTATCAGGGCGGTTACTACGGCTACTTGTGGTCCAAAGTCTTCGCGGAAGACATGGCGGAGCGATTCAAGGAACTCGGCATGCTCAACCCTGAAGCCGGCCAGTGGTACCGCGACACGGTGCTCTCCCGCGGCGGCTCCCAGGACGCCTCCGAAATGCTCCGCAACTACCTCGGCCGCGACCCAAGCATGGACGCCTACATCCGCACCCTCAACTGACCGCCGGTCACTTTATCTCTCTGCACCCCAACAACTTAAACAAACACCAAAACGCCAAGTCCTTGCATGACAACACGATAAAGTGACCGGCGGTTCCACGGCCCTGCCGAAAATCCGTAAAGCACGGCGACTACAAGACTTGCCCACTCTCAGTCTGCCCGCACCCAAACACACAACGCCACGTCACCCCCACCGAACACAGCGACCGCCGGTCACTTTATCTCCGTGACACACAATGACTTGCGCCAACGCCACCTTTGTAAGTGGCTGTAAGACAAGCAGATAAAGTGACCGGCGGTCGGGGTGGGCTTCAGCCGCAATCGCCCCAGCAGGAGCACGGGTCCGCGTCTGGACAATCGCACGGGTCCGCATCTCCGCAGTCGCACGGGTCGTAACAACTGGCGGCAGGGTTGCAGGGGTCGTAGCCGGCGCACTGCACATTGCAGTACGGGTCGTACTCAAAGCACGCGGGATTGCACTCCAGCGGGCCGCCGAAGCAGTAGCACTCGTCGTAGTCGGGGCACTCCGGATTCTGGCACGGGTCGTAGTCGGGGCAGTCCCAATTGCACTCGTCGTAGCCGGGGCAACCTGGATCGCACGGGTCATAGGTTTCCACGCAGGTGTCGTCACAGGGATCCGCCCATCCGCACTCACAGTCGTCTCCCCACCCACAGTCGCACGGATCACCAAAGCCACAGTCGCATGGGTCGCCGTACCCACAATCGCACGGGTCACCAAATCCACAGTCGCATGGGTCGTAGCCGGGACAGTCGACGTTGCAGGGGTCGTAGCCGGGACACATTGGATCGCAAGCGTCATAGTCACCGCAGTTCGCATCACACGGACCGCACGGCTCACAGTCTCCTCCGTCGAAGCAGAATGCCTCGCAATTCAGATAGATGGCGACGCCATTCCACGTGTACGAGCCGTCGTCGCAGTACCCGTCAGCAACCCAGTTCAAAGGCGCACAGTTTCCGAAACAGTCCTGGAGTTCACCCTCCGGACACGGATTCGGATCTGGAATCAAGTCCATCCATCCCGCGCACGCGCAGTAGTCGTAATCGGGGCAGTCAGGACTACAGGGGTCGTACTCAGGGCACACCGGGTTGCACGGGACATAGTCGCCGCAATGTGCATCGCACGGATCACACGGCGCACAGTCGCCGCCGTCGTAGCAGAACTGCTCACAATTCAGATAGATGAATTCGCCGCCCCAGACGTACGCGCCGTCGTCACAATATCCATCACCCACCCAGTTGACCGAGACGCAGTTGCCGAAGCAGTCCGGCATCTCGCCTGCGGAGCAGGGATTCGGGTCCGGAATCAGGTCCAGCCAGCCCTCACATACGCAGTAGTCGTAGTCGGGACAACCCGGATCGCACGGGTCGTACTCGTCACACGCCGGATTGCACGGGTCGTCGCACGAACATGCCCCAAAGTTTCCGATCAGGATCAACAGATCGTCGATGTCCGTGTCGCCGTCGCCGTCGATATCTCCGCCGTCGCTCGTGCCGAAGTAGTCGAGCACGACCAGCAGATCGTTGATGTCCACAGCGCCATTCCACGACCCAGGCTGGTCACCAAAATCGCCCGGGCACGTCTCATCGCAGTTCGGATTGCATTGACACGGCGCCACGTCCGTACCACACACGCAGGGATCGTAGTTCGGACACGTGTCATCACACGGATCAAAGTTGTCACAACTCTCGTCGCACGGGTCCGCCCAACCACACTCGCAGTCGTCTCCGAACCCACAGTCGCAAGGGTCAGCTTCTGGACAGTCGCACGGGTCGGCGTCGCCGCACTCGCAGGCGTCGTAGCAGTCGGCCCAAGGGTCGCAGGGGTCGTACGCTGCGCACTGTGGATTGCAGTATGGATTGTACTCTTCGCACGCTGGGTTGCACTCGATCGGTCCACCGAAGCAGTAACACTCGTCGTAGTCGGGACACTCCGGAAATTGGCATGGGTCGTAGTCGGGACAATCCCAATTGCAGTCGCCACATGACGGATCGCACGGGTCGTAATTGGCACACTCGGGGTCGCACGGGTCGCCCCAACCGCACTCACAATCGCTGCCCCAACCGCAGTCGCACGGGTCGCCGGTTCCACAGTCACATGGGTCGCCAAAGCCGCAGTCACACGGGTCGCCCATGCCGCACTCACAGGGGTCATAGTCCGGGCAGGATGGATCGCACGGGTCATAGTTGGGGCAAGACTGGTTGCATAAGTCATAGTCCGGGCACGACCAGTCGCATGGGTCGTAATCGGGGTCGCCTGGGACGCACGGATCGGCGAGCAGCGCCGCGGGACTCAGCCAAGCGACGGCCAGCATCACAGAAAGCAATCGCACCATGTTCATGGGCCCTCTCCTCGACGCCGCGGTGCACCGCGGCCGCCCACCAACCATCGCCGAGGGTGCTCGCCCGGTCAAGCACGAACCTCACAGATCGGCCTGGACCGACCACGCCCGGCCCCCAACGCGGCATCCCCCGCGATCGACCAGCCGTCGCTCCTCAGACGCCATGTCCACCCATGAGTTGCCACGCATGGGCCGAGCATGAGCATCACGCGGTCGTCGCCATCGTCTTGCCGCCTCAACGGCACAGGCTCATGAGCCGCGAAACTTCGACTGTATGATCCTTGCATGGCAAGACTCGGCACTGATGTTTGGACGCTTGTGGCGGCCGCCACGCTCGCCTGCAGCGCAGTGACGCCCTGCTCAGCGGCTCCGAAACTGGAGTTCCACGACACGACCCATGACTTTGGCGCCATCTGGGATGTCGCCACGCTGCCGTGCAACTTCTCGTTCACCAACACCGGCGACGAGCCCCTCATCATCGAGAAGGTCGCGCCGAGTTGCGGCTGCACAACAACCACGCTCGACACGACCACGTATGCGCCGGGCGCGTCCGGCACCATCGAAGCTGCGTTCAAGCCCAATGCCACAGGCGCGCTCAAGAAGTCCGTCACGGTTCTCAGCAACGACCCCGTCAACCCCACGACAAAGCTGACCCTGACTGCCGACGTGACCGCCTTCGTCGTGCCGTCCCAGCGGTTCGTTCGGTTGTCCAACGTGCGGCAGGGTGTCGGAGGCGAGGCGGTGGTTCGGTTCACCCCTGCGAGGCCCGGCTTTGTGTTTGACCCCAACGTGCGCATCCACGGTTCCAGTGCCAGACACGTCTCCGCCACCATCATTCCCCCGGCCGAGGGCGACACATCCGAGGCGAGGTCGTTCAAAATCGCACTGGCGCCCGATACCCCCTGGGGAGACGTGCAAGCCTTCGTCACGGTGCGCGGACAGGGCGCCACCGACATGTCGCTCCCGCAGCGGCCGCACGAGATCAAGGTGCCGGTGCTTGGCTCGGTTCATGGAAGGCTCCGCGCCGACTCCACCTTCTTCTCGCTTGGAGGCATCGAGCCAGGCGGATCATTCGAAAAACGCATTCGACTCAAACATACCGAAGGTGCGCCGTTCAACATTCTCGATACACAGGTATCGATGCGGCTCAAGGACGTCTCTGTCATGCTCGTCCCGCTCGAGGATGGGGGCTACGAACTCGTCCTCAGTGGCTCCTCAGGCGACTACCTCGGTTCGCTGGCAGGTACGCTCCTCGTTCGCACCGATGTGCCGGGCGAAGAGACGCTTCGGTTTCGCATCGCAGGCGCTGTTCGGCATCCGAAGTAGCCCCCTGCCCTCAGCAAGCGTCAGATCCACTTCCGCCAGCGGAACACGCCAAGCATGGCGACGGCCACTGCACCACAGCCGACGATGAACCACGTGAACGAGGCGTCGTCCTCCATACCCGGCAGTGACTTATTGAAGTTCATGCCGAAAAGGCCTGTGAGAAACGACAGTGGAATGAAGATCGTGGCGATGATGGTGAGCACCTTCATCACCTCGTTCATCTTCTGATTGAGCCCTTGCTGATACACAGCGAGCATGCCAGTCGTGGCCTCACGGTAGATCTCCACCGTGTCGGCGAGGTGCCGACTGTGATCGTGCACGTCCCGCAAGTACGTGCGGGTGTCTCTGGAAATCATCGGCCACTCGCTGCCGCAGAGCGTTCCGAGCAACTCCCGCATCGGCCAAAGCTCGCGCCGCATCACAAGCAAGGCCCGCTTGATCTCATGCACCTCGTCGGCCGCCTCCTCATCGCCATCGCTGGTGATCTGCCGATCAAGCGTGTCAAGCCGATCGCCGATGTCCTGAAGCGCAGGAAAGACCTCGTCCACAATGCGGTCGAGAAGGCAGTAGAAGAGAAAGTCGGTGCCACTCCGCCGCAGGCGACTTCCTGAGTCCTGAAGCCGCGTGAGCAATGGTTGCCAGAGATTCTGGTCGAACTGGTGAAATGAAATCACCTGCCGCTCACCCAGAAACATGCTTACCTGCTGGCTTCGCAAATGTCCGCCTTCTTCATCCACCGCGCGTGTTGTCACAAAGAGGTATGGGTGGTCGGAGAACTCCGCGTACTCATCAACTTTCGGTCGCTGTGGGATCTGAATCAGGTCCTCAAGGGCAAGCGGATGCAGGTGGTATCGCTCGGCGATGACTTCGAGCAGAAACGCTGGAGGATCGCCCACGACGTTGATCCACCGGACCGCACTCGCCTCGGGCCGTTGCCTGGCGAAGAACGCCCGAACATCCGTGATGCGCGTCGAATCGATCGCATCGGGTCCGAAGTCGACGCACGTCACGATCGCTGGGCTCAGCGAGTCCTCCGGGGCTGGCGGGCGGTCGATGTCGCCTGGAGCTTCGGGGTAACCCGTGGACTCTTCATACGACTCAAGTTGCCCGCCGTGGTCCAGCGAATCAACATCCGGCGAGGTCGGGTCCTCGTTGGCGTTGTCGCGAGCGAGGACCTCGTCACCACATCCAGCAGGATCACCCATGGCGCGAATCGTACTATGCCCGGCACGTGTTCACGAAGCGGCACATTCTGAACAGCCTGGCCGGCGGGGCTGCAGCCCTGCTCGTGCTGACGATCATTGCATGGTGGCTCGCCGGACTCACACCGCACTGGTACGCGCCGCCCGCGCTCAATGACGAGGCCGCGCAGGTGCTCGGTGAGACCGCCGAGTACCGACTTGTGGAGGAGTTTCAGAAGATCCGTCCCACCGGCGAAGTCTGGCGTCTCCGCATCCCCACAAACGCGATCAATGCGTGGCTCGCAACGCGGCTGCCGGCGTGGCTCGAGGGCCGAGGCCAAACATGGCCGAACGACCTTGGAACGCCACAGATACATATTCATGCAGGGCGCATCACACTGGCTGCGCCCGCGGCCGCGCTTGGTGATCGAACGGGCAGGCTCGTGGTGCAGCCTCGTGTCGAAGACGATCTGCTCCAGTGCGCCGTGTCTGCTGGTCTCGGCAGATGGCCAATCGCGGTACCGGCCAGGCTCCTGACGCAACATTTGCCAACGGCCGTGACCGGCGATGGCGCTCTGGCATCGCTCACTTCCCTCGCATCGGGCAATCCGATCGCCGCGCGCATTCCGTTGGTCGATGGCCGCTCGGTGGACATCCGCGACATTCGCATTGAGCCCGGGGCGGTTGTCGTGACTGCAATCACCCGGCCTGGCGAGGGTGGTAGCCGCGATTGACCCGTTGGGCCGATGGGCCGATGGCTCACGGGGGCCTCGAGGTGCCTCTGCGGGAGTCGTTTGCGCATGACACTCCGA
>CAZSSV010000057.1:0-11901 GCA_964609425.1 uncultured Isosphaeraceae bacterium
GGGAAACTCACTCGCCGCTAGAGCAACCCCGTCTCGTACGGAAGACTGGTCGGCCCGAAGTCGATGTGCCACCGCGGCGTGGCCGACTCCAGACGCGCCATATTCACGGCATACCATCCCACCGTTCGGCAGACGTCCACGCCCGCTTCGCCTGCGGCATGCATGGCTCGCCAGACCGCGAGCACGTCCGGTCGAGGAACGAACAGGCGGACTCCGACCTCACCGTACCGGTCATCACGCAAAAACAGGCAAGTCACACCCTCGACGTCCACGCGCCCAGCACGCCCGACCCCCGGGAGGTCGACGCCCATCGCTTCGAGCAGCGCAGAAACAGCGGGCCCATGCGCCTCGATGGTCGCCAAACGGCTGGCATGTTCAACCGAGACGTCCTCGGTGAACACCATGGCGTCAATCGCATCAACAACAGCCTTGTGATCACACCGATCGACCGACACCAGCGCCCCGTCTTCGTCAAACACGATCGTCATGTCAGCGAGAATCCGCCCAGTTCGGCGCAGAAGAAAGGCGTCGCAGACTTCATATGGCCCAAGGTCTTGCACCTTCTGTGTCACAATCCTTCCAAGCAGTTCCTTCGCATCGGCACCTCGAAGCTCAATGACGTCCCCCTGCGCGGCGTCGATGAGTCCGACGCCCCGGCGGATCGCGGCGTACTCCAATTCGACAGCGCCGATCGTTGCGAGAATGAGGTCCGGGCCCGATCCGTCGTCATCTCCCCACTGCAGGTATTCGGGCTCCCCACCTGCCAATACCGCCTCGGCCGCGCCCGGTCGGACTGCCGCCGAGACTTCGGCCGCCGTCCGGCACAGTGCCGCTGCGGCTTCTCGATGGTGCTCACGAAGTGGCATGCGTGTGGTCCTGTGCTGCTTCAACCAGTCCGAGGAAGAGCCCGCCCCCCAGCGGGCCCTCGCCACTTCGCTCAGGATGCCACTGCACGCCAATCCGAAACCGCGCCGTGGGGTCCGAGACGGCTTCGATCACGCCGTCCGGCGCCTCGGCGACCACGGTGAGTGTCCCCGGGTCACGCATGGCCTGATGATGGCGACTGTGCACGGTGCCGGAACCGAGCGATCCGGACACCTCGTGCCGGCGGCCTTCGGCATGAATTGACGCGGTCGGGCTCGAGTCTGGAAGGTGCTGGTCGAGATCCCCCCCAGCTTCCAACCCCATGAACTGCATGCCCAGGCAGATGCCAAGCATCGGAAGGCCTGCCGACACCGCGGCCGCGTGTATTGCAAGATCAAACGCCTGCCGCGCCGGCTCCACCCGCCTGGCCTGCGGGTGCGTGGGCCGGCTCCAAGCCTCCATGATGGGGTCATCGCCTCCAGAGAGAACCACGGCCTGGCAGGCCCCGATCAGCGATTCCACCGCCTCGACGACCGGCGGCAGGACCACCGGCGTCCCCCCTGCGGCCCAAATCGCATTCCAGTAGGCCGGAGACAGCCGAACCGTGCCGTCCTGGAGGTCTGCGGTGATTCCGATGACAGGTCTCGTCTGAGACACGGAGCAGCATCCCTTTGCCATGGCCGGAGATTCGTGTAGAATCACCGATTCGTCGCCTCGGACACGCTGTCCGGGGCTGCTGACCCCCAGTATCCACGACGAGGATTGATATCGCTATGGCAGCAATGCGAGGAAACCGGCGTTCCCGACAGATCAAGATTGTCCGCAAGGACCCCAAGGGAAATCCCTGGGTGGACTACAAGGATGTCGATGATCTGCGACGGCTCATGACGCCCAACGGAAAGATCTACTCACGCAAGCGGCTGGGCACCAGCGCCGCCGAGCAGCGTCGCGTCAGTCAGGCCATCAAGCGTGCTCGCTTCATGGGCCTGCTTCCGTACACCAGCGGCACGCTGTAGACCCGAAACGCTCTCGAGGTCGTCCACGTCCGCCCCAGGGGCGGACGCGCTCACCGCGCGCCAGTTCGGTGCGGGCCAGTTCGGTCGCGGCCCGGATGTCGGCCGCCCTCAACACCGGCAAGCCTGCAGAGGAACTCACCGACACGCCGGACCACAATGCGTGTCCGCACACGTCGAAGCATCTCGTCTCCCGGATGCGCAGCCAATCCCCGCTTCACCCAGCCCGCGGCCTCGACCAGCCGGCCGCGGCGGAGCGCCGCCATCGCCAGATTGCAGAGCGACGCGACGCACGTGGGCTCAATGCGAAGCACCCGCCGGCTGATGGCCCGGCCACCGTCCAGGTCCCCCGCCAGATACCGCGACCTGGCGAGCTCACGCATGATCGGCGCGGCACTTCCCTGGTGCCGATCGCTTGCGATCTCGAAAACAACCGTCGCTTCCACTGGCAGATCTGCCCGGATGAGCAGCCTGCCCAGGTCGATGAGCGCCTCGTCCTGCTCCCGCTTGAGTTCGGCCGGATCGGCCTGCTGCAGCCGAGCGACGACCAGAGACAGGAGTTTCTGAGCGTCGCCGACCTGTCCGAGATGCAGCAAGCACGCTGCAAGGTCTCGATCGCAGCGCGGGTGAGTCCGATCGAGCCTGCGGACCAGTTGAAATGCCAGCGCCGCCTGCTGATAGCGGCCCTGTGCTGCAGACGCGACGCCCAATCGGTAGTGCACTTCCGGATTGGCCGGATCGGCATCGAGAACGCGACGCAGCACACCGGCCGCGTCCGCTTCTCGACCGACCCTTGCGAGCAGGTCGGACCACGCAATGGCCATCGATGCATCCACAGGTGACGCTTCGATCAAGCGCTCAAACACCTGCAAGGCCTCGTCCAGATGACCCGTGGCCATGTGCACGTCAGCAAGGAGCTTGAGCGCCTCTGATCGGTCCGGTTCGATTCTGATGGCCTCTTCGAGGCACCACCGTGCGCGCGGCCACACTTCCCGAATGCACAGGCTCTCCGCCATCGCCGTGAGGCACCCCGGGCGGACGTGGCCCAAGTGCATCTCTGCGAGATAAAACGTTGTTTCTGCTTCGTCGTGCCTCCCCCCGGCTGCGTGAGCGCTGATCAGACGCGCCCAGACATCTTCATCCCCCGAGTCAATCTCCAGAACCCGCTTCAGCCGCGTTGCAGCCCCTTCGAAGTCCTCACCACTGACGCATGCGCCTGCGGCGGCCTCCAGATGTTCCGTCGCCCCGGGGTCCAGTTCTGCGGCCCGGTCGAACGACACGACCGCGTCACCCACGCGGTCAGCGATCATCTGCATGACCCCCAAGTGATGGTGCCAGCCCGGTTGCCGGTCATCGATGTCGATGGCACGCCGCAAGGACGCTTCTGCGTCCGCGATGCGTCCGGACTCGAAGAGATCCATTGCTCGCCCTGCCAGGGCCTCGGCATCCAGCCAGTCGCTCATGCACGCTCCTTGAGGATCCACATCCGGCCACATCCTGTCCCCCTGTGCCCAGTCTACGGTCGGACCTGCGACCGCGAGGCCCGCTCGCCGCGTAGAATGCGTCGAGATTGATGCAGTACACGCGTATGGTGATCGGCGGCCTGCTCCTTGTGGGCTGTTCGTGCGCCGCGCCTCGCCCCACTCCGAGCGAATCGCCGCCGTCAGCGACGGTGCCGGCCGAACTGGACGCGTCCAGCCAGCGGCGGCTTCAATTGGCCGCGCTCATCCTTTCCAGCGGGTTCGATGATGTCGATCAAGCCACCCGAACCGCTGCAGCGGCTGAACTGGTGGCACTTGACCTGCCACAGTCGCGCGAGGTCCTCATCGCCGCCGTCCAGAGTGAACGCCTGGAAGTCCTTCGCGCAGCGCTTGAAGCGATGGTGGCGGCAGCTCGCCTGGACCCGGCCATGCGGCCGTCCTTGCTCGCTCGCATCAGATCGGCGCCGCCCGAGGTGCAGGACGTCCTCGCCGAGTTGCTCTCGAGGCATGGCCAGGCCGATGGCTCGACGCTTGGTGCCGTCGCGGCCATCGCAGCAGACCCGGCGGCTTCCCCGGACGCGAGAATCGCAGCAGTTCGGGCGATTGCCGCGTTTCGGCACGTCCCGGCCCAGGCTGCCGGCCACCTCGCGGGGCTGATTCAAACTGGCCGGGATACGCCTCCGGAAGTCGTTTCGACGGTCACGGCGCAGTTGTCACAGTTGACCGGGCTGCCCAGCAACAGCAACGTGACCTATTGGCTCAACTGGTGGGCCGACAATCGCGATCGCCCATCCGAACGCTGGCTGCAGGACACCGTCGATGCGCTGACGCGTCAGGCCGCACGGCAGGCTCAGGAACTCTCCGCTGTTGAAGCAGCACGGGCGCGCATGGCGGGACGGCTCCTGGACACCATCAGGGACTTCTGGCCGTTTCTCTCGATCGAACAGCAGCAGAATCGACTCATTCCGCTCCTCGGTGACGAGTTGGCCACCGTGCGGCGCTTCGGTCTGGAGCGGCTCGCGGTGCATCTTCGCGACGGGCACGGGTCGGCGGCCGGGCAGGAAGCTGCCTTGTCGCTGCTGCAGGATCCCAACCCCGAAGTTCGCCGGGCCGTGGCGGGGCTGCTTCCCGAGTTCGATCCAGCCTCCGCCGACGCCGCCGCCATCGCCCGGTTTACGTCAGAGAAGGACCCGGCCGTCATGGCTGCCCTCTTGCCCCGCATTGCTTCGGCCCAGCCGGATCTTCTGACCGCCGATGCCGTCGGCCCATTGCTGGGCGCCCCAGCGGTCGGGCCGGTGACGATTGAAGCCCTCTACGATGTGGCTTCAGATTCAAGCCGCCGCAGTCTGATCGACACCGCCGCCCTCCTTCCACACGTGCGGCGCACGTTTCAAGAAACGCCCACACCCCGAGGCGGCGCGTTGCTCGCCCTGCTCGGCGAGCCGCACGATTTGCGCATGCTGGAGCAGCGTCTGGACGATGCAGACGCCGCATGGAGGACCGCCATCGCAGACGCCATGTTGACCCGGGGCGTCACCGGTCCCCTGCACGCTCGCGCGTCGGACCCGGCAATCTATCCCGTCGCCCTCCGGGCTGCCATGCAGGGGGACGGACTGGAAGCGCTGCAAGCCATCGCGGCGATGTCACCCCCAGAACCCCACGCCGCGCTCTGGAGGCAGGCGCTTCTCGCCGCTGCAGAGGCAACCCCTCCGACCGATGCACTCGCAGCAGACGATACGCTGGTCGCCTCCGGAATCGCGCCGGCCGAACGAGCGGCGCTCCTGCGAGCCGCCTATACCGCAGACTCGTTGCCACCCGGGACATTGGCGCCCATTGCCGGCCGCCTCGCACCGCTCGTTCTGGAAACCGGCGACCCGCGAGCGGCCTATGGCTTGCTGGATCGCGTGGCCGAAGGCGACTTGACCGACGCATTGCGATCGCTCAAGTTCGAATCCGCCATGCGAGGTCGCTTGTATGACGACGCCGCCTCGGTCGATGCCGAGCCTGGATCTTGGATTGCCATGTATGAGTCGTTGCGGGACGGTCAGCCCGACGCTGCTGAACTGGTCCGCACCGAGATCGTCCGGCGGTTCCAGGACGTGCTGGACGACGCCATGCGTGAGCGACTCGGCGTCGCAGCCGATCCGATGATGGGCACGGCAGATCAGGACCCCTCCTCCGGCTGAACTTTCTGCTCACGCCGGATCAGTACCACCAAGGAACTCCTCATGGCCTCCCAGAACCGCCCCAAGGCTCCCCGCACGCGAACCGAATCCGACTCGATGGGCACGATGGAGGTTCCGGCCGACGTCCTGTATGGAGCGACCACGCAGCGGGCGGTGCTGAACTTTCCGGTGTCGGGCCATGCCGTCGGGTGGGAGGTTATCCGGGCCTTTGCTCGACTCAAACGAGCCGCCGCACAAGCCAATCACACACTGGACAAACTCGATGCCAGGCGGTGCCGCCTGATCGTCGCCGCCTGCACCGACGTCATCGATGCCATCGACGACCCGAGGCGCCATGCCGACATGATGCGGCACTTCCCCGTGGACGTCTTCCAGACGGGGTCCGGAACGTCCACGAACATGAACGTCAATGAGGTCGTCTCGAACATCGCGTGCAAGGCCGCGGGAAAGAAGATTGGATCGCAGGACCCGGTCCATCCAAATGACCATGTCAACATGGGCCAGTCCTCAAATGACACGTTCCCGACAGCCATGCAGATCGCCGCAGCCGTTCACATGAAGCACACGACGCTGCCTGCACTCAGAAAGCTGGCGAGAACACTTCACACCAAGGCGAGGCAGTTCGACGGAATCGTCAAGATCGGACGCACACACCTGCAGGACGCCACGCCAATCCGACTTGGACAGGAGTTCAGTGGCTACGCGGCCCAGATGGATGACGCGGTCCGTCTCTGCAATGAGGCCATTCATGCGGTCGCGTCCGACCTGCCCATCGGCGGCACGGCCGTCGGAACGGGAATCAACACCCACCCACGATTCGCAGGATTGGTCGCCCGCCAACTCTCCAAGGAGTCTGGTCTTCGCTTCAAGGAAGCCACGAACCACTTTGCAGCCCAGGCAACCAGGGACCGCATCGTCGAAGCACATGGAGACCTCAAGACGATCGGCGTAAGTCTGTCAAAGGTCGCCAGCGACATTCGATTCATGGGGTGCGGTCCTCGCTGTGGCATCCACGAGTTGGAACTGCCGGCCGTACAGCCCGGGTCGTCCATCATGCCTGGAAAGGTCAACCCGGTCATGGTGGAATCTGTGATGCAGGTCGCCATGAAGGTCGCCGGCAATGACGTCTCAATCAGCATCGGCGGAATGGGGGGAACCGGCTCATTGATGGAGTTGAATCTCGCGATGCCGATGATCGCCGACTGCATGATCGAGAGCATTACGCTGATCGGAAACGTCGCCAGCGTCTTTTCGGACGATTGCGTCAAGGGGTTGAAGGCCAACAGAAAGGCCATCGCCGCCACCGTCGAGCGAAGCCTCATGCTCGGGACAGCACTGGCGCCCGTCATCGGCTACAACGAAGCGTCCCACATTGCCAAGACGTGCTACAAGACCGGGCAGACCATTCGCGAGTACTGCCTTGAGCACGACATTCTTCCCGAAGCTGAACTCGATCGTGTGCTCGACGTCACCGAAATGACGCACCCCCACTGACGCGGCACGCCACCGCCGCAACATGCGCGATCGGCCACGCCGGGAAACCCCACCCACGCAGAATGCGCCGCAAGCCGTCACGCCCGTCCAACCACGGGTCTTCGAGTCGCGACTCGGCCACGCGTGGATCGCCCTGCACCGACCGTGCCGCTGCGGCGCCGAGCCCCCGCCCTTCGATCGCGCACCCCTCGACGCCCAACACGTCCAGAAGGCAGCCCAGGTCTGCAGCCTCCCGCGAACCGAGCGAGTTGCGGCCGGGCCCGCCATCGTGCCCCCGCATCGTCGGGATCACGATGCGCTCGGTCGACTCAATCAGGGCGGATGCTCTGGGCAGCATGGTCAGTGGGGCCTCACCCCAGTCGTGCATCAGAATCGTCACAGGACCCTCCCCGCCACCCTGAATGTCCCAGACCGGAAGGTCCAGCCCGTCCGCCGTACGGAGCATCCACACCGATCCCTGAAGTTCGGCAGACTCCATGTCGATCGGAAGGCCCCGCGCCAGGGCGTGCGCAGCCGCGCCCGCCGGCGGACGCGCCGCCCGCCGAAGCAGCATCCAGACACCTCCAGCCAGCCACAGACCGGCTGCGATTCCAAACACACCCAACAAGGCCATGCCCGCGATGGTAGTACCCATCTGCGGGCGTACCATGCTGCTCAGATGAATCACGCGCTTCAGATCGGAAACCAGAGCACGGTGACCATCGTGGTCACCGAAGACATGTGCCCCGCCTTTGACGGTGTCGTCGTGCACCGCGTGTACTCGACCTGGTCGATGGCCCACCACATGGAGTTGGCGGCCCGCAAGGTGCTCGCCCCGCATCTGGAGCCTCACGAGGAGGGCATCGGTCGTCACCTGTCGATCGACCATCTCGCCCCGGCGGCTGTCGGCGCCACGGTGCAGGTGCGGGCTGAAGCCGTCGATCTTGACGACTCCACGCTCACCTGCACCGTCACCGCATGGGAGGGTGATACGCTGCTTGGCCGCGGGACGCAGGTACAGCGTGTGCTGCCCAAATCCGTCCTCAAAAAGGTCATCGACCGGGCCGAACGCCATGTGCAAAAGGAAGCCTGATGAGCACCGAGCCACACCTCCTGACTGACAGCGACGGCCCCGTTGCGATCGTTCGCATCAATCGACCGAAGGTACTCAATGCACTCAACCTCGATCTGATGCGTGGCCTGGCGGGATTGCTCGAAGGGTTCGACAACGACGACTCCATCCGGGTCATTCTGCTCGCTGGTGGACAGCGGGCGTGGGCCGCCGGTGCGGACATTGGCGACATGGCGACGGCCACGCGAGCGGACATGGAACAGCGGGATCAGTTTGCCCAGTGGGAGCGGATCAAACGCATTCGAAAGCCGATCGTCGCTGCCGTCAGTGGGTTCGCGCTCGGGGGCGGTTGCGAACTGATGATGCACTGCGACGTCATCGTCTGCAGCGAAACAGCGAAGATCGGACAGCCTGAGATCAACATCGGCGTCATGCCGGGCGCCGGTGGCACGCAGAGATTGACCCGTGCGGTTGGAAAGGCGATCGCGATGGACGTCGTGCTCAGCGGCAGATTCCTGTCCGCGAAGGAGGCGTTGACGCATGGCCTGGTCAGCCGAGTCGTTCCTCGCGAGCACTGGTATGACGAAGCGCTCAAGCTCGCCCACGCGATTGCCACGAAGGCCCCGCTTTCGCTGCAGAATGCCAAGGAGTCCGTTCTCAATGCCGAAGAGCAGACGCTTTCCGACGGACTTGTCAGAGAACGACAACTCTTCTACGAGTTGTTCGATACAGAAGATCAGAAAGAAGGCATGACTGCCTTCATGGAAAAACGACGCCCAGCCTTTACGGGCAAGTGAGGAAGCCATGTCGACAGCCACCGAGTACTCGACCATTGAAGTCACCTGTTTGAACGGCGTCGGGACGATCACCATCAACCGTCCGGACGTACTCAACGCCTTCAATGACGAGTTCAGTAGCGAGTTCATCACCGCGCTCAAACATGCCGCCAAAGACCCCGACGTTCGCGTGGTCGTAGTCACGGGCGCTGACCGCGCCTTCAGCAGCGGTCAGGACCTGGGCGACCTTGAACGAAAGTACGTGCCAGGACACGTGCCCGCACTCGGGGCCGATCTGAAGAAGCGGTACGACCCGTGGGTCAAACTCATTCGCACCATGGACAAACCGGTTGTCGCAGCCGTCAACGGTGTCGCGGCCGGTGCCGGCTGCAGTTTGGCGCTCGCGTGCGACATGCGTATTGCAAGCGAACACGCAAAGTTCATCGAAGTCTTCGTCAATGTCGGCCTCGTCCCGGACTCAGGAAGCACTTGGACGCTGCCTCGGCTTGTGGGATTGGGCCGAGCCATGGAACTCTGCATGACCGGGCGTCCGGTCAAAGCCGATGAGGCTCTGGCCATCGGGATGGTCAATCAGGTCGTCCCAGCCGAAGAACTCGAGTCGGCCACGAGGGCCATCGCTGAAAGGCTCGCATCGCTGCCGGGCCAGGCAATCTCGCTGACCAAGCGATTGCTGAACGAGTCACACGAACGATCTCTCCACGAACAACTCGAGGCCGAGTCCTTCGCCCAGGAAACCGCCGGACGCACCAGTGACCACTTCGAGGGTGTGACGGCCTTCATTCAGAAGCGAACCCCAGAGTTCACAGGCCAGTAGGACACGAACCATGCCCACAGTTGGAGTTCTCGGCGCCGGTGCCATGGGTGCCGGCATTGCACAGGTGGCGGCCACCGCCGGATGGAATGTCCGCCTGGTCGATGTGAACACCGATGTGGTCGCCGCGGCGATTGCCGGGATTGGTGCGCGGCTCGACCGCAGCGTCGCCAGGGGGCGGATGGATGAAGCGACGGCAGGAAACATCCGAGGCCAGATACAAGCCTGCAGTCTCGACGACCTCGATGATTGCGACCTCTTCATCGAGGCCATCGTGGAGGATCTCGAAGTCAAGGTCGCCGCCGTCAGCGCGGCGATCACACGGCTCCCCCCCGACGCGATCGTGGCCACCAACACCTCGTCCCTCTCGGTGAGCGAACTCGGGATGCGCCTGGGGTGCCCCGAACGAACGTGCGGTATGCACTTCTTCAATCCGGCCCCTGTGATGAAGCTCGTTGAGGTTGTTCGAGGCGATGCGACCGCACCGGACGTCGTCGACCGGGTCGCCGACATCGCCACGCAGTGGGGCAAACAGGTCGCCAAGTGCGCCGACACGCCGGGATTCATCGTGAATCGCGTCGCCAGGCCCTACTACCTCGAAGCGTTCCGGTGCCTTGAGGACGGACTCGCAGATCCGGCGACGATTGACGCAGCCATGAAGGAGATCGGAGGCTTTCGGATGGGGCCGTTTGAACTGACCGACTTCATCGGACACGATGTCAACACTGCGACCACTCGAAGCGTCTGGGAACAGTGGAACCGGCCAGCTCGGCTCATGCCCAGCCACACGCAGGAACAACTCGTCGCCGAAGGCAACCTCGGCCGCAAGAGTTCGTGTGGCGTGTACGACTGGTCGGGCGACGCGCCCATCGCTGTACTTCGCGCTCCTCAGGAAGCGGTGACGGGCACGAAGATGCTGGCAGAGGTGGCGGGCCGCTGGTGCGAAGCAGCCACCTGCAACGCAGAGATCCGTACCACGCCAGCCCAGCGGATCGCCTTCATGCGCATTCTCAGCGCAGTCTTCAATGAGGCATGCTGGGCGGTACACGACCGTGTTGCCGAACCCGAAGACATCGACATCGCCATGCGAGCCGGCGTCAACTACCCGCGAGGACCATTCGAGTGGCAGCACGCCATCGGCCCTGAACTCGTGGACGAAGCGCTTGCGGTGCTCCAGGAAGCCATCGATGTCGAACGATTCGCGCCACCCTCCTGAACCACCATCGCCGCCCTGATTCAGACCCGTTTCGAGCGAGCGTGGCGTGAGACGGATGCCTGACGAGCAATGCGAGGCGGGTGCGCCGGGCCCATACCCTGCACTCAGTCTCGCTGCGACGCGCTCAGGGCCTCGCGGTACTCGTCCAAACGGACCTGGGCAGCAGACTGTTGGGACGGATCGGCTGCAGCGAGTACGGCTTCCTGCCGCCTGACGGCCTTGGCAAACTCACCTCGGCTCGCATGCAACCTGACGAGCGCGCGGTCCGCCCGCTGCCGGTGCTCGGTCTCCTGCTCGAGCCGCATCGCAACCTCGTTCAGCGCCGGTTCGTTCAGCGTCAAGAGGTCTGGATTGCCGCGATCGACCATCTCAGCCATCAGGTCGATGTCGGTCTCAGGGCCGCCAATCTCCCCCCGAAAGAGTGGCCCGAGTACGGTTCTGGCCGCATCGTCCGAGCCCATCCGTGTCAGTGCATCCGCGTGGAGAACGGCGAATCTCACGACGTCTCGCGAAGGGGAGTCATCGGTCAATGCCTTGACCGCAGCCTCCACCAGCGGCAGCGCGATCTCTGCGCGATCATGGTCGAGCATCGCCGAGGCGGACGCTCGCACGGCAAACCGCGTGACGGGGTCGCCGGGGCCAAGATGCTCCCTGGCAGCCTCGGTCGCTTCTCGCATCAACGCCAGCGAGGACTCGACCTCACCGGCGCCAAGAATCACTTCCGCACCCTTGATCTGCAGGACAACGAAGTTGGGACCCTCCACCCCGTACTCCTGACGCGCGCCATCGATCCATACGCGGGTGCCTGCCACCACACGGTCCATCTGGCCGCCCGCAACCATGGCCTCCTGCAGCAGCAGGAACAGCGCGACGGTCTGCGCGTGGTAACGACCAACGATCCCGCCAATCTGTTCGATCGACTGCCGCATGAGCGGGCCGCCATCATTGAGTTGGCCCTGCTCCAACAGGGCCACGGCAAGCGTCACAC
>CAZSSV010000058.1:0-11768 GCA_964609425.1 uncultured Isosphaeraceae bacterium
CTTTCTCTCGGAGGACGCCTCCGCCTATGATCCTCGCTGAGTGTTCAGGAAGGGAACCATGGACCAGCGAAGCAATTCGGTCGTCGATCTGACCAAGCGGCCTCGGCCGAAACCGTACGTCGATCGGTGCATCTGCCACGAAGTTCAGTTCCGGGAGATCCTTGCCTGGGCGGCCCAGCGAGACGACACGACGCTCATGGACATTGAAGACCGATGGGGCTGTGGCGGGAGCTGCGGTATGTGCCGCCCCTATCTGAAGCAAGTTCTGGAAACCGGCCAGACGCAGATTCCACTCATGATCGATGCCGGATAGTCCGAGGGCCTGGCGGCCGCTCAATGCCAATCACCCGCTGCGCAGGTCTTGCCGCGCGGCCGATCAGCCCATGCATCGGCTGCGACCAGACACCAAACACCGTCGCCGCTGAGCGCCGCGGCCAGAGGGTGGTAGCCTGCCCGCATGGCAGCCCTCATGGACTTCGACGAGGCGCTACGCGTGGCCGCGCAGCTGGGAGCATGTACACCCTGCAGCGATCCGGTTCCCCTCCGCGCCGCCGAAGGACGTGTACTCGGCGAGGCAGTCGCGGCAGACCGCGACCTTCCCCCGTTCAACCGCGCCGCCATGGACGGCTACGCCCTGGCCCACTCGACTTCGCCGGCGCCTCGCCCAGTCGTCGGCGACGTTCGCGCTGGAGACGAAGAAGCCCCTGCAGTTCCCCACGGCTCGTGCGTCACCATCTCAACGGGCGCCGCCGTCCCTCACGATTGCGATACGGTCGTTCCCATCGAGTGCACCGATCGTGGGAACCCCATGCGAATCACCGGCGATCTGCCAGCCCCGGGGAGACACATTCACGCCCGCGGAGAAGATGTCAAACACGGTGCCACCGTCCTCCATGCCGGAACGCGCTTGGGCCCGGCCGAGATCGGCATCGCCGCCATGGTCGGTTGCGATTGCGTGCAGGTGCGCCGCAGACCCACGGTGGCCATTCTCACCAGCGGCGACGAAGTCGTCCAAACCGGCGCCGTTCCCACACCGCACCGCATTCGCAATTCCAACGGACCCATGGTCACGGCCCTGGTCCACCGGATCGGCGGGGAAGCCACCGAGACCACACATCTGAGAGACGACCGGGCCAGCGTCGGGGCGGCGATCGAGCGCGCCGCCGCCGATGTCATCGTCACGACCGGTGGCATCAGCATGGGCCGACACGACCACATCGCCGCGGCTTTGGAGGCCGCCGGCACCAACTGGCAGGTGCAGGGTGTGGCCATGCAGCCCGGGAAGCCTGCCCGTCTGGGCCTTCTTGGCGAGCGAATCGTGGTCTGCCTTCCCGGGAATCCAGTGTCGGCGCTCGTCACAGCAGCCGTATTCCTTGCCCCGGTGCTCAGGGCACGGCTGGGACTGCCGCCTGGTCCACGCTGGAGACCAGTCCGGGTGGCCGAAACCATCACATGCAACCCGAAGCGCACCCTGCTTCGCCCCGCCTGCACGCCCGAACCCGGCACTGCGTTGGTTCCGGTCTGGCACGGATCGGGTGATCTGGTTCATGCGGCCGATACGCGCGGGCTGGTTCGGCTACCGATGGCCAGTTCGGCCGCTGCGGGCACAGAGGTTCCTTTCACCCGATGGCCATGAGAGATTTCCAATGACGATTACCGTGCAGTACTTCGCCGTGCTTGCCAGCACGCTCAAACGTCGGTCTGAGTCGCTGGAAGCGTCCGAAGCGAACTCGGTCGAAACTGTTCTTGATGTGCTTTCCCAGCGGCACGACATCATCCACACCATGCGCGCCAGTCTCGCGGTCGCTGTCAACGAGCACTACGCGGAACCGTCGCATCCGGTCGCCGCAGGCGATCGGGTCGCGATCATTCCTCCCGTCAGCGGGGGCTGAAGGGGCGTCTTCCGAACCGCTTCTCGAGTTCTTCAATCGTCAATCGAACAGTCGTTGGTCGCCCGTGCGGGCAATTGCTCGACCGCTCGACTTGCTCACGCATCGAGAGTAGATCGACAAGTTCGCGTTCGGTGAGCGCATCACCTGCCTTGACAGCCGCCTTGCACGCCATCATGTCAAGCACATCACGCAGCGCGGTCTCTTCATCCGCAGCGTCCCTGAGTTCCGCGGCCCGGTGGAGCAGGTCTGCTATGAAGTTGGGGATCGACACGCGTCGCTCGGCCAGGAGCGAGGGCACTGCGTGCACCGCCACCGTTCCCGGGCCGGAGGCGGCCATGTCGAACCCAAGCCGATCGAGCATGCTGCCGATCGCCTCCATGGCCTCAATCGCGTCGGCCGACGCGTCGATCATCTCCGGAACAAGCAGCCGCTGGGACGGGAGGTTGGCATCGGCGATTCGCTCGAAGAGCCGCTGAAACATGACTCGCTCATGCAGCGCGTGCTGGTCGATGATGAGCACGCCCTCGGCGTCTTCAGTCACGAGGAACATGCGGTGTACCTGAATGACCGGTCGAGCTGCCTCAACCACAGAAACGGGCGATGCCGGGGCGGACTGGCGGGCAGACGCGACGGCCTCCCGGGCAATGCTTGGCGTGAATCCGGCTGCTCCGGCCCGGTCGGATGACCCGAACAGCGCGGGTTCGGCACGCGTGTGAGCCACCGGAGATTCAGCAAGCGTGAATGCCGGAACAATGTCGGCTTCACGGAGCGCCGCCTCGATGCAACGGCGGAGCGTCGAGAAGACCAGCCTGTCGTCGCGCAGTCGCACTTCAGTCTTGGCCGGATGCACATTGACATCGACGCGGTCCGGTGGAATGGAGAGAAAGAGGGCGACCGTCGGGTGCCGCCCGGGCTCAATCAACCCTCGAAACGCCTCTTTGACCGCGTGCCGCAAACTCCTGTCCACGATCGGCCGTCCATTGAGGCAGACAATCTGATGCTGCGCCGTCGGACGAGCCACGTCGGGACGACCGACGAGTCCGCGGATGGACACGCCCTCCACGTCCGCTGAGATCGGAATCATTCGGGACGCGACATCCGACCCCACAATGGCGGTGACCCGGGCGTCGGGCGTTGCCTTGGGCAGGTCGAGCAGGACGCGGCTGCCCGAAGAAAGCGTGAAGTGCACGTCGGGGTTGGCCGCGGCGAGGTCACGCACCACCCGCCGAATGCGGGTCGTCTCGGCCTGCGAGGACTTGAGAAACTTGCGTCTGGCGGGAACGCGACCGAAGAGCCCGCTGATCTGTACGCGTGTTCCTGGTGGGCACGCGGCGGGTCCAGCGCCAGCCGACTCGCCATGGTCAACGACGATCTCCCCCCCAGCGTCGATCCCTGCAGGGCGGCTGCACAGGCGCAACCTTGAGACGGACCCGATACTGGCCAGCGCCTCACCGCGAAACCCCATCGTCGCAATGTGTTCCAGGTCCCCCAGTGAACAGACTTTGCTCGTGGCATGTGACGCGATGGCCAGTGACAACTCCTCCAGCGGAATGCCGCAACCATCGTCGATCACTTCGATGCGATCGACACCACCACCCTCCACGAGCACCTCGATGCGGGACGCTCCGGAGTCGATTGCATTGTCAAGCAGTTCCTTGACGACACTTGCAGGTCGCTCGACCACTTCACCCGCTGCGATTTGATTGACAACAACCGGCGGCAGCAGGCGGATGGGCATGGCTGCCATGGTAGCCCAGTGGTGTAGTGAGTTCAGCCAGTTGAGGGCCGCGCCACCACCGGCCAGCGACGGCCCCGGCCGAAGGCACGTCGCGACACCTTGGGGATCATCGCGGCCTGCCACCGCTTGAATTCATTGCGGTCGATCACGGACGCCCACTGAGCCACAAACTCGGTGGTCAACCCAAGCGCGTCGGCAGCGGACGCAATCGAGGCATCCCGATCCACGATCTGCTCGATGATTCCGTCCAGCACCGCATACGTGGGGAGATTGTCGTCATCTCGTTGGTCCGGCGCCAGTTCGGCTGAGGGGGGCCGGTCCATCGTCCTGATCGGTATGGGTGGGCCGTCGATGCCGAGGAGATGCGGCTGGGCGTTGATCGCGGCAGCCATCGCCTGCACTTCCGTCTTTCGGACATCACCGAGCACCGCGAGCGCCCCGCACATGTCGCCGTACAGCGTCGCATACCCGACCGCAAGTTCCGACTTGTTTCCGGTCGGCAAGACCAACCAGCCCAGCGCATTGGACATCGCCATCAGCAGTTGCCCCCGGATGCGAGCCTGCAGGTTCTGGTCGGACAGATCGCCGTCGGTGATCCCAAGCGACGTGGCTTCGAGCGTCCTCCGCAATGCTGCGTGAGCCGGCTCGATCTGCAGCACATCAGGCGGGTTCAGTCCGAGGGCATCACACAGTGCGCGTGCGTCCTCAAGGCTCGCGTCGGACGAATACCGAGAGGGCATTGCGACTGCGCGAACACGGTGCGGCCCGAGCGCTGCGACCGCGAGGGTCGCCGTGACCGCCGAATCGATGCCACCGCTGACTCCAACGAGCACGCCATGACACCCGGTCTTCCCGATGTAGCCCCGAATGGCTTCCCTGAGGGCAAACGCCCTGACGATGTCGTCGGACCACGGCACCTCCGGCTCGATCGCGGGGCTTCCAAACTGAACAACCAGTTCGTGGTCACGCGCGCAGAAGGCAGCACGTCCCGGCCGAAGACGTCCGTCGATACCTGCATGGAGAACCTCGCCACCAAAAACGAGGTCGTCGTTGGCACCCGCCTGATTGACCGCGACCACTTCAATGCCTCCGGCAGCCGCGACGCTCCGGACGCGGTTGATCTGCCGTGCCCCCTTGCCTCCAGCCACCCAGGGGCTTGCAGAAGAGGCGAAGAGCGCGTCGCACCCGGCCGCGAGGAGTTCGGCCACTGGGTCGCACGGCCAGAACACATCCACTTCGGCGTCACCCCCCTGCCAGAGATCCTCACATACCAGCAGGCCCAGGCGCATGCCACGATGCTCCACGACGGCCGCGGCGTGTCCTGGTGCGAACCACCGATCTTCATCGAACACGTCATAGTCGGGCATCAGGCGTTTGGCCGCAGTGACCACGGTTCTGCCTCCCAGCAGCCCGACCAGCGCGTTGTGCACCGTCGCGCTGCCGCCTCGGACAGGACTTCCGACGAGCACGAGAAGCTCGGGCGGAAGCGTCAATGCCAGCCGATCAAGCTCGGCGCGGCACGACTCGACGAACCCTTCCCTGAGCAGGAGATCCCTCGGTGGATACCCGCACAGGGCCAACTCGGGAAGGAGCAGTACGTGCGCGCCGGCAGCGATGGCGGATTCGGCGCACTGCAGGATCAGGCGCGCATTGCCAGCCACATCCCCGACCGTTGGATCGAATCTCGGTGTCGAAACGCGCACGCCTGCATGGTAGACGAGTGACCGCAGGGGCCGAGTGGCCCTGACTCATGCCTGGCTGCGCAGCCACACGGGAGCCCGGCCGAGGCCGAACTCCCGCATGGTGAGTCGTTGCGTTGATTCCAGGGTCGTCAGACGACCGCGTTGGCCTGTTCGATGCAGTCGATGACCTGTCGAACGGTGAATGGCTTGCGAAGCGAACCATCAAAGCCGAAGCGGCCCAGCGACGCCGACTGACCGTCGGTCATGCCACCGCACATGGCGACAACACGTGTACCGCTCAGATCGTCCACACCGCGGACCGAATTCATGAACGCTGCAGCATCGAAGCTGGGAAGGCTCAGGTCCACCAGCACCACATGTGGACGGAATCGCTCGCACTCGACGCCCAGCGCAAACTGGTCCGAACACGTGCGAACGTCGTAGTTGGTCTCCTCGCCCAGCACACGGCCGAGGGTGTCACACACCGAGGAATCGGTGTCGCAGATGAGCACCCGGGTGGCCCCGGACATCAACCCGTCGAGCGGGATGCCATGGGCCTTCATGAATTGCATGAGGTTCGCCACTGGAATGCGGCGGTCCTTCGAGCCCGGAATTCTGTACCCCTGCAATTGGCCGGAGTCGAACCACTTGCTCACGGTTCGGGCTGCAACATTGCAGATCTTGGCGACCTCGCCGGTGGTGAATACGTCTTTATCGAACATTGTCATGGAAGTGGGGTCCTCGTCAGCGGTTGGGAACTCATATGTCCCGCGACCTGCATCGGTTCGTACGAAGGGACAGTTCATTCGGACCGACACTTCTTTCAAGAACACCCGGCAGATTCCTCATTTTACGCCCTATTGGAACAATCCCCCCCATTTCAGCATCGTGAGGCGGGGTCACGCCCCCCCTCGCCACGGACGCGCGACGCCGTCCCAGGCGGGACCGCCGGGGAGCCAAGGGCTCAGATGGGTCCATGGGTGCCTAGACGGCGGGCCCTGCAGCCCGGACGTCGTCGGCGAGTTCGTATGCGGCATCATTGCCGCGGAATCGGGCTGCGAGATCGGCCGCGGCTGCGTCGTACCCGCTCGGGTCGGCCCACGTCTGGCGAGCCACCAACACCTCACTGGGAACACCCGGGCAGGCGTCAGGCGTGCGAAGACCGAACACCGGATCTGGGGTCCAGGTTGCGTGCTGCAGCGAGCCGTCGAGGATCGCCGAGACAAACGCCCGGGTCCACGGCAGCTTGAAGCGTTCACCCGTGCCGTACGCGCCCCCCGTCCACCCGGTATTGAGCAGCCACACGTTGGCCTCCTGCTCCAGCACCCGGCGGTCGAGCCACCTGGCGTAGACCATCGGTGGTCTGGGCAGGAAAGGTCCGCCGAAGCACGGGCTGAAGTTGGGCTGGGGTTCGGTGACACCCGCTTCCGTTCCGGCCAGCTTCGACGTGTATCCGTTGACGAAGTAGTACATGGCTTGCTCGCGGGTCAACAGCGACACGGGCGGAAGAACACCGAAGGCATCCGCGGTCAGGAAAATGACGTTCTTCGGATGCGCACCCACCGATGGAATCTTCGCTCCCGGAATGAACTCCACCGGATAGGTCACCCGCGTGTTTTCAGTCTTGTCAGCGCGGTCGTAATCGGGCACCCGGCTCTGGTCGTCGAGCACCGTGTTTTCAAGCACGGACCCGAACCGAATGGCGTTCCAGATCTGCGGCTCGCCCTCTTCGGTCAGCTTGATGCACTTGGCGTAACAGCCGCCCTCAAAGTTGAAGACGCCTCGGTCGGACCACCCATGCTCGTCGTCACCGATCAATGGACGGTCCGGATCGGCCGAAAGGGTCGTCTTGCCGGTGCCCGAAAGTCCGAAAAAGAGCGCGACATTCGTTTCGTCATCCGCGGCGACGTTGGCCGAACAGTGCATCGGAAACACATCGACGTCGGGCATGTCGTAATTCATGGCGAAGAAGATCGACTTCTTCATCTCGCCGGCGTACTCGGTGCCGAGGATCACGACCTTCTTCTGCTCAAGCGACTGAATGATGGCGACGGGGCCATTCAGTCCCATCGCTTCCCAGTCGTCGATCCGCAAAGTCGACGCATTGAGGATCGTCCAGTCTGCGTCGAAACCGACAAGCTCCTCACGCGGCGCCTTGATGAACAGGGTGGACACGAACTGGCAGTGCCACGCCAATTCAGTCCAGGCTGTCACCTTGAGACGATACTCAGGGTCGGCACCGCAGTACCCATCGAACCGATACAGCGCATCGCGACCGTTCAGATGGTCAATCGCACGCTTCTCCAATTCGGCGAAGAGTTCAGAAGAGATGGGCCTGTTCACCGTGCCCCAGTCGATCGAGTCGTGGATGCCCGGCGTGTCTTCGAGGTACTTGTCCTTGGGGCTCCGTCCGGACCGATCGCCGGTGTCAACCGCGAGCGCGCCGTTGGCGGCAAGCACGCCTTCGCCATGCTTGATGGCTTCCTCGATGAGCCAGGCCGCGGGCCGATTTGCGTGGACAGTGGTGGAGAAAGCGGGCGAGGCAGCGGGTGCGGTGGGCATGATCTCGACTCCGATCAAGCTCGGGCCCGGCCTGACCGGCCGGCCCAGAATGGGGACAAGAGGAAGAGTGTATCGAACCATGCTTGGCCGCACCTCAAAAAACACGGGCCGAAGATGGCGGCCACGGTCCCGGAGCGGGTACCCTTCCGGGCTGCACTGGCGACCGTAGCTCAGGGGTAGAGCACCTGGTTGTGGTCCAGGATGTCGCGGGTTCAAATCCCGTCGGTCGCCCTTTTCGGGTCGGCATCGAACCGACCCCTCCCCCATGCGAATTCACTGCGTCCAGTACGACATTGTGTGGGAAGACAAGCCGGCCAACCACGCCCTCGTCGAGGGGTTGATCGCCACATCGGACGTGCGTCCAGGCGATGTGGTCGTCTTGCCTGAACTTGGCGACGTGGGTTTCAGCCTCGCACTCGATCGCATCGTTGATGAGCAGTCGTCGAAGTGGGCGTGCACCTTGGCCGGAGCGCTTGGCTGCTGGGTGCTGCACGGGTGGCCCGAGCGACGCGGAGATGGCGGTCGCAACGTCGCTGGCTTGGCCAGCCCGGATGGCCGCCTGATGGGGACCGCCGAAAAACTCCACCCCTTCACCGGCGGTCAGGAACAGCGCGCGTACAAGGGCGGCGTGGCCGCCACGGTCTTCGACCTCGATGGCGTTGGTTTCTGTCCATTGATCTGCTACGACCTCCGATTTCCGGAGTCGTTTCGGGCCGCTTCGGCAGCGGGGGCCGAAGTGTTTGCGGTCATCGCCAACTGGCCGCGCGTGCGGCTGCAGCATTGGCGAACCCTCTCCATGGCCAGAGCCATTGAAAACCAGGCCGCGGTGATTGCCTGCAATCGCACCGGCCGCGACCCGCACATGACCTATGGAGGCGGCTCCCTGATCATCGACCACCAGGGCGAAGTCCTGGTCGAAGCGGGAGACACGCCACTGGTCATCTCGGCGGAGATCGACATCAAAGCCCTGAGAGCCTGGAGATCGACGTTTCCTGCGCTGGCGGACGCTCGCGACGAACCGCCTGCCCGGCGAATCAGCGGCTCATAGCATTCCTGGTTCGTCTGCCGCGGCCTGACGCGTGGGCATGTGCGGCGCCGCGGCCTGAACTGTGCGTTCACTCGGTTGATCGACCCCGCGAAGCGGGAATGGCGAGACCCGGACTTGAACCGGGGACACCGGCATTTTCAATGCCGTGCTCTACCAACTGAGCTACCTCGCCGAGGCGGCACAGCGTACAGGCGGACTCGACCTCGGGCAAGGTCAAGCGGCAGATCGGCCGGTGCGGCGGCTGGCCGTGGGCAGCGCCGCGCCGGGCAGCGGATAGGCACGCTGGAGCGCCTCGACCAGGCCACGATGCGAGGTCATCACGAAGAAGACGGGCTCGCGCCGGTGGGTGCTCATGAAGCGATGCGCCCGTACAAGCAAGTCAGACGTCGTTGCAACCATGAGCTCACCACCATCCCAGCGAACTGGAAACACGCCGAACTGCCAAGCTTGACGCCGCTCAACAACACCGAGGGCCGTTGAGTCAAGGGCTTCTACGGCCAGATCCACCGTTCGGGTCAAGCCCGCATACTGGTCTGCCCAGGCGTCTTCAATGTCTCGTGGATCGACCGAAAAGAGCTGCTCGCACGCAACACCAAATGGCACACCCGTTCGGGACTGCTCTTCGAGGGCCCGGCGAACCTGTCGCTGGTCGAGCACGCCGTTGCGAACGAGAAGATGTCCAAGTGGTGCGGTCATGGCGTCCTGCCTCCCTGATGCCTGTGCCCACTGCTTCGGCCATCGATGGAGGCTCCTGCAGTCGACGGGCCCCATTTTGCGACTTCATCCTGGCGGCGATTCGGTCGTGCGGCCTGTGCGGTGGACGCACAATCGGGCCACCGCGGAGTAGCCTTCGATCTTCGATGCACCAGCACTTCCGCGATCGCTTCCTTGACCGATGGGGCCGGGCCGTCACACGGCACCCGAAGTGGACGCTCTCGGTCTGTTGCCTGCTCGCGGCCGTTTCGATCGGGACGGCTGTTCTCACCATCGAGATCAGGCCCGACCGCAACGCGCTCATGTCGGAGGATCTGGACTGGGCACAGCGATACGCCACGTACCGCGCCAGCTTCCCACGGTGGGACGACGTCATCGTGTGCCTTGAAGGCGACGCCGGCGACCCCGCCATCGACATGCTGGCACAGGCGCTCGCGGCGCACCTCCGCAGTTCTCCCTCGGTGGAGACTGCCGATGCCGGCTTCCCGGCTTCCGAAGCGGGACCACGCCTCTGGCGAACAGCAGGCCGCCCGCAGTTCGATGCCACGCTTCGCGACCTGATCGCAGGCCGCGCGATGACCTCGGCAGGCTCGGCGGCAGCTGCGTTGGTCACCATGCTCCAGGGCCGGCCGGACGACACGGCCGCCGATCCCACCAGCATGCAGTCGTCCCTGCAGCCCTGGATCGATGCCGTCGCCGGCAGGTCCGTGCGATTCGACCTGCTGGCGTCGATGCGTGATCACTGGCACCCACTCACAACGGACGCGGGGCGAATACGGCTGGTGCTCGTCTCGCTGACTTCGCCCGGTGACGACTCCATCGGCGGCCCCGCGACGGCGCTGGCGGCCGTGCGAGGCGAGGTCACGGCCTGGCTCGAAGCCCGTGGACGCAGCGACCTGCCCTGGGGCATCACCGGCATTCCAGCGATCGAGGCCGACGAGACGACGCAAGCCACGAACGACTCCACCATCGCCTCACTGGTGGCCTTCGCACTGGTGACCCTCATGCTCGTCATGTCCTTTCGGCGGATTCGCCTGCCACTCATGGCGGCCGGCGCGCTGGTCATCGGCATCGCGTGGAGTTTCGGCTGGGTCGCTGTATCAATCGGGCACCTTCAACTGCTCTCGATGGTGTTCTCGGCCATCCTCATCGGTCTCGGGATCGACTTTGCGCTGCACCTGGTTACCAGGCTTCAGGCCATCGAGGCATCGCACGATGCGTTGCCCGACGCGATGAGCCGTGTCTTCCGCGATGTCGGCCCCGGACTGCTCACCGGGGCCATCACAACGGCGGCTGCATTCGGATGTACTGCCTTCAGCGCCTTTCTCGGCGTGGCCGAGATGGGTGTCATTGCAGCGGGCGGCGTGCTCTTGTGTCTGGTCGCCGTCATGAGCGCGTTCCCTGCGATGCTGGCGTGCTCCAAACGCTGGCGGGCCGATGTCGGTGTGATGCGGCCGATTGGCGCCAATGCCCTGCGGAGGCTCGTTCGGCCGCTGCATCGAAGGGCTGGATCGGTGCTCCTGATTGGCGGTGGTGTGACGCTGATGGCCGCTGCGGCTTCGTCGCAACTCCAATACGACTCCAACGTCATGAATCTCCAACCGGCGGGGCTGGAGGCCGTCACGTGGCAGCGACGTCTGGCCGACGCCCCTGGTGCAGACCTTTGGAGCGGGCTCGTCCTCACCGACGCCGATCATGCCAGCCCGTTGACGACGGCCCTGCGGTCGCTCGGCGGCGTGCAGGAGGTTGGGGGGATGGGCGTGTTGTTCCCGGAAGACCTCGTCCAGCGGCAAGCGGAAGTGGCTGCCGCACGCGATCGCTCGACCGCCTCGGCCACCGCACCAGACTCCATTGGCTTCGTTCCAACCGTGTTGTCAACACTCCGAGATCGACTTCGCATCGAGATCACCCGGCAGCCCGCACTCGGCCCGCTCGTGTCCGAACTTGACGCCGCCGTCCAGTCCTGGCACGAGTTGGATCGAAATCTCGATGAGCGCATGGCGCGCATCGGCAGACTCGACGCGGCGTGGGCGGCGTCGGCACCTGCTGCTGCCCGGTGGATCACGCAAGCCCTTGCCCCCCCCCCCCCCGCCCCGTCCCCCCCCCCCCCCCCCCCGCGTTCGCCGTGGGTT
>CAZSSV010000059.1:0-11513 GCA_964609425.1 uncultured Isosphaeraceae bacterium
TGGCACCGGTACGCATGCATACCACCACGACCGGCACACACCGAGACAGGCCCCTTCGGAGTAGCACCCGTCCCAAGGGATTGGTTGGCCAGGCGCAGCCCCGGTTCCCATCCAGCATGTTGCACCTGCCACACACACAGCCTGCCGCCAACCACGCCACCTCACGCGGCTGCAATGGCCAACCATTCCATCAGACATCGTCGTGCTCCCAGAATCCCCGAGCCCGAACCAGCACCCCCGGCGGGTGGCGAACTCAGGCCGATGGCTGCATCCTACCCCCCCCAACGCGCCGTCAAGAATCACGGGGAAAGTGGCCAACCTCGCCGTCCGGACGCCGGTGGCTGCACCATGCCGTCGTTTGAGATCGCCCAAGACTCGCCACCCCGCAGTCAGGTACATGATCGCACGCTGACTCGCACCTCACAGGCCGTCGGATACCATCACTGGCCGCGCTGCCTTGATCTGCAGTGCCAAAGTGGAGATCGTCCTCGATGACGAATGCAACAGACAACGGCGTTCCACCACACCCGCAGCGCGTGCTCGTCGCCGACGACGAACACCTCGTCGCCGCGTGGACGGTCGCAGCGCTTGAGGACCTCGGGTTTGAAGTCGTTGGCACCGCCGGCAATGGTGAACAGGCCATCGAGCTGTGCCGGAGCACCACGCCAGACATCGCCCTGTTGGACATTCGCATGCCTGGACTCGACGGCCTTGGTGCCGCAGAATCGATCTACAACGAACTGCGGATTCCGGTCATCATGATCTCGGCCTACTCCGACCCAGAGTATGTCTCCACAAGCAACCGGGTCGGCGTGTTTGGGTATCTGCTCAAGCCGGTCACGCGTGATCAACTTCGGGTCGGCATTGAGATTGCATGGTCACGCTTCCTCAAGCAACTGGAACTCTCAGACGAAGTCGGCTCGCTGCAGCAGCGACTCGAACAGCGAAAGATCATCGAGCAAGCCAAGTGGATCATCGTAAAGCGAAAGAGCGTTGAGGAACCCGAGGCCATGCGAATGCTGCAGAAGCAGGCTCGAAATGGTCGCAAGCCACTCGTAGAGGTGGCCCGCGCCGTCGTCGACAGCGAGACACTTCTTGGTGATTGACGTCAGCTCGCTGGCAACCGGATCGTAAAGACCGTACCCACACCCACGTCAGATTCGACGCTCAGCGTGCCGCTGTGCTCCTCGATGATCCGCCGCGTCGTCGGCAGGCCGAGTCCGGTGCCGCCCGAACGCCCCGAGACGTATGGATGAAAGATCTCTTCGAGTTGCTCTGAGGGAATGCCCGGGCCGGTGTCTGTCACCGTAATCCGAACCTCCCCTCCCTCACCAAAGGCCTGGATCAGCAGTTCGCCGGCTTCTTCCCTCGGCCCATCCGGCGACATGGCCTGCACCGCGTTGATCATGAGGTTGAGCATGGCCTGCTTGATGAGGCCTTCGTCAACTTCCGCGACAAGCGGCGTTGAGGGCACCTGGACGCGAAGCACGACTCCGGACTGATCACACTGGGGGTGGTAGAAGTCGCCAAGTTGCTCGATCAAGCGGCCCACATCCCGCTGCTCTGCGTGGATCTGAACCCGCCCGGCAAACTGCAGGAAGTCGCCAAGAATGCCCCCGAGTCGTTCGACCTCGCGCCGCAGCGTTTCCACTCGTCGTATCAGACGATCACGTTCGTCCTGGTCGAGCGGCGCGTGCTGCAAATCCTCAATGAGCAATTGAGCGTTGAGCCCCACGGTCGAGAGCGGGTTCTTGATTTCATGCGCCAGCCCGCCGGTCATCGCGCCGAGTTCGGCGAGCCGCTGGCTGTGCCGCGCCTCACCTTCGGCGTTGCGAGCGCGGCGTTCGGCGCTTCGCAGCATGGCAAAAAAGATCGGTGCCAGCACGACGAGTGTCGTGCCAGCACCGATCAGAATCCAGAGTGCTGGGTGCACGAAGACCGGTCAGGAGGCCGTCTCGACGGCGTCCTCACTCTTCTTGCCCCGGCGACGGCGGCGTCCGCCACCCTCGCCATCGCCCTGCCCGTCGTTGTCGCCTTCCGAAGGCTCAAGCAGTGCCTTGCGGGACAGCTTGATGCGACCGGTATCGTCGACGTTGATGACCTTCACCTTGACGGTGTCACCCACCGACACGACATCGGAGACGCTCTTGACGAATCCGTTGTCGAGTTCGGAGATGTGGCACATGCCATCGGTCCCGGGCACGAGTTCGATGAAGGCGCCGAAGTCCTTCGTCGAGACAACCGTTCCTTCGTAGACCGTGCCGACCTTGATCTCGGCGCCGAGCGCCTCGACCTCGGCCTTGGCCGCATCGCCGGCCTTGCCATCCGTGGAAGCGATCGTGACGGTGCCGTCGTCGTCCACGTCGATCGTCGCGCCGGTCCGCTCCTGAATACCGCGAATCATCTTGCCGCCCGGGCCGATCAGCTTGCCGATCTTCTCCGGGTCGATCATGACCTGGATGATCCGTGGGGCGTACTCGCTGAGCTCCTCTCGCGGTGCGGCGAGTGCGGCTTCCATCTTCTCGATGATCTCGATGCGACCTTGACGGGCCTGCTCGAAGGTCTCCTTGATCTCGTCGAACCAGAGTCCACGCGCCTTGAGATCGAGCTGAATACCGGTGATACCGGTGCGGGTGCCACAGACCTTGAAGTCCATGTCGCCGAAGAAGTCCTCTTCGCCGAGGATGTCGGTGACTCGGACAATCGTGCCAGCGTCGTTGCTGAAACGCCCGACCGAGATGCCCGCACACGTGGCCTTGATTGGCACGCCCGCGTCCATCATCGCCATGCAGCCGCCGCAGACCGAGGCCATCGACGATGAGCCGTTCGACTCGGTGATGTCGCTGACGAGGCGGACGGTGTAGGGGAAGTCCTCGACGTCCGGAAGAATGGCCAGGAGCGAACGCTCAGCGAGCGCTCCGTGACCGATCTCGCGGCGACCGGGACCCATGATGCGGCGGGCCTCGCCGACACAGAAGGGCGGGAAGTTGTAGTGCAGGTAGAACTTCTTGGCGTACTCGGGCATCAGGCCATCGACGATCTGTTCGTCTCGCCCGGTTCCGAGGGCACACGTGAGCACGCCCTGCGTCTCTCCACGCTGAAAGAGCGCCGAGCCATGTGTTCTGGGGAACAATCCGCACTCAATGTCGAGCGGGCGAATCTCGGTGAACGAGCGGCCATCGGCGCGAATGCCGTCTTCGACGATGAGCTTGCGGGTGGTCTTCTTTTCAAGCGTTCTGAACGCCTCGCGGGCCTGGCCGAGCCGTTTCTCGGCGGCGCGGTGCTCGGTGTAGGTGCCGTCCTCAGGAAGCGAGAAGTGCTCGTCGAGCACCTTGGTGCGAAGCTCGTCGATCGCATCACCACGGTCGTGCTTGCCCTTGATGCGGCGGCAGCCATCCATCTCTGCGCCGCCGGCCTGCTTGACGATGGCCATGGCATCCCCCGGGGGCAGGGCACCCTCGCCGTCACGCTTCTCGGTGCAGCCGGCCTTCTCCATGAGTTCGACCTGCATTTCGAGGATCGGCTTGACGCCGTGCTCGTAGCCGAACTCGATGGCCGCAAGGACGGCGTCCTCAGGCACCTCGGCGGCGCCGACTTCAATCATGTTCACGCCGTCGCAGTGGCCCGAGAGGACCATGTCCAGATCGGAGTACTCCATCTGGGCGTGCGTGGGATTGATGACGAACTGCTCACCATCGTCGGTCAGGATGCGACCGACCCGGACCGTGGCAACCGGGCCCTGAAACGGGGCATCAGTCATCAGGAGGGCCGCCGATCCGCCGGTGCATGCGAGCACGTCGGTGTCATTCTGGCCGTCGTGGCTCATCGTCCAGCACTGAATCTGAACTTCGTCGATGAAGCCGTCGGGGAAGAGCGGGCGGATCGGGCGATCGATCATCCGCATGGTGAGAATCTCTTTCTCGTTCGGGGCGCCTTCTCGCTTGCGGAAGCCGCCGGGGAAGCGTCCACCGGCGCTCAGCCGCTCGCGATAGTCGCACTGAAGCGGGAAGAAGTCGAGACCGGGACGGGGGTTCGCCCGAACGGCCGCGCACATGACGACCGAATCGGCGTACTGCACCATCACGCAGCCGCTTGCAAGTTTCGCGATACGTCCGGTCTCCATACGGAGGGTCCGGCCGCCAATCTCGCGTTCAACGAAATGAACCGTGGCATCTGCCATTGTGAGCGTCTCCTGTGGCGACAGCGCATGTTCCGCGCGGGTACGCCACGTGTTTGGGATCGCAGTCCCCGAGGTCCCAGAAGGCAGAAGACAGGAGGCAGTTCGCGCCTGCCGCCTGTCCACTGCCACCTGCTCGACGGCACCGGATCCTTACCTGAGGGGCGAGGCCCCTACTTTCGAAGGCCGAGTCTCTTGATGAGCTCGCGATAGGCGGTGACATCCGTCCGCGAGAGATACTGCAGAAGACGGTTCCGCTTGCCGACCAACTTGACCAGGCCGAGTCTCGCGGCGTGATCCTTCTTGTTCGACTGCAGATGCTCGTTGATCTCCTGAATACGGGAGGTCAGCAGCGCGATCTGCACTTCCGGGGAACCGGTGTCAGCATCATCGCGGCGATAGTCGCCGATGATCTGTGTCTTTTGATTGACTGTGAGGGCCATGAATGGTCCTGTCCAAAAAGTCCCCAGGCACCGCGCCTGCGGAGAATCGGGCAGTCTAGCGAGATTCCGCCCCCGCCGCCAGCAGCCGACGCTCCCGTAAGGTCCGATATCCGGGTCAACGTAGGGATTCGAGCCAGGCCAGGATCCTGCCGCAACCCGCTTCAATCGCTGATTCTTCAAGCGCAAAGGACAATCTGACGTGGTTGGGGCCGCACCCGAGGAAGTCGTCGCCGGGAACGACCGCCACCCCTGTCTCTTCGAGCAGCGACTCGGCGAAGGTTCCAGCACCGCTGATGGCGGTCCCAGCGGGGCTGGTTCGCCCGAACGCTGCGGAGATATCGGGAAAGACATAGAACGCCCCCATCGGCGGCGGGCAGCTCACGCCCGGCCACGCCGAGACGAGTGACTCCATGAGCGTGGCCCGCGCCTCAAAGGCGGTTCGCATTCGCTCGATGTCATTGCTGCACTGGCTCAGCGCCGTCACAAGTGCGGGCAGCGTGAAACTCGTCACCGACGAGGTCATCTGGCTCTGGAGTTTCGCCATGGCCTTGGCAATCGGCTGTGGGGCGCAGGTGTAGCCCACACGCCAGCCTGTCGCTGCGAAGGCCTTGCTCAGGCCATTGATGGTGACCGTTCGGTCTCGCATGGAAGGCAGCGACCCCGGAGACAGGTGCGTGCGGCCGCCGTAGACAAGCCGCTCATAGATTTCGTCACTGATAAGCGAAACCCGCTCATGCGGCGCGATCACGTCACAGATGCTGCGGATGGCCTCAGGGTCGTACATCGTGCCGCACGGATTGCTTGGGCTGTTGAGGATGACGGCCCGCGTGCGGGGTGTGATCGCAGCGGCATACTGCGCGGGGCTTGCGAGAAAGCCGGTGGCTCCAGTGGTTGGGATCTCGACAAACGTTCCGCCGGCGAGTTCGACCATGGGCTTGTAGGACACCCAGGCCGGCGTTGCCATCACGACTTCGTCGCCCGGGTCCAGCATGGCCTGCAGCGCCAGGTACAGACTGAACTTGCCGCCGTTGGAGATGACGATCTGGTCTGCTTCACAGTCAATGTCGTTGTCGGCCTGCAGCTTGGCTGCGACGGCCTCGCGGGCTTCCGGCGTGCCTGGAACCGGGACGTAGCGTGTCATTCCCGCGCGGATCGCGTCGATGGCGGCATCTCGGACGCGGTCGGGTGTTCCGAAGTCCGGTTCGCCAGCCCCGAAGCCGATGATGTCGCGGCCCTCGGCCTTGAGGGCCCGCACGCGAGCCGTGATCGCGAGCGTCGATGAGGGCTTGATGCCCCTGGCTCGCTCGGAAACTGTCGTGTCGGTGGTCGTCGTCATGCCTGCACTCCGATATGGGGAGCGTATCGAGGCGGGCGGAGATACGTCGAGTCAGCGCGGGAGCGTCAGCGCATGAACCGCGTTCCGGTGCCGGCGCGACTGCACCATGCGGGGCGCAGCAGGCCCACACACCGTCCCCCCGCTATCCTCCCCCGATGCACTACGACGCCCATCAGCCCGTCATTGACGACCTCGAGGCGCGGATCTTGACCATCCGCGACTCTCTTTGACTACGACACCAAGGTCCAACGCCGGGACGAGTTGCAGGCGCAGATGGGCGAAGCCGACTTCTGGAACAGCCAGGACGCTGCCCAGAAGGTGATCGGTGAGTACCGCATGCTCAAGGCCCAGACTGAAGGCCTTGAGGACATCATTGCGGTCTTTGAGGACGCCACCGTCGGGTACGAACTGGCCAAGGAGGCTGACGACGCCGACCTGCTCGCCGAAGCCGACGAGACGCTGTATGGGCTGACCAGCAAGATGGAGCGTGTGGAACTCCAATCGCTGCTGAGCGGCCCCCACGATCACCGAGATTGCTTCGTGGCCATCCAAGCGGGCGACGGTGGCAACGACGCCGACGACTGGGCCTCCATGCTCAACCGGATGTACACCGCGTGGTGGGACAAGCAGGGATGGAAGTACGAGCAGATCAGTCTCGTACACGGCACCGAGGTGGGGATCAGCGGTGTGTCCTACCTCGTCAAGGGTCCACTGGCCTACGGCTACATGTCGTGCGAGCGTGGCACCCACCGGCTGGCGCGTGTCAGCCCGTTCAACGCTCAGGGCAAGCGGCAGACCTCGTTCTGCACCGTGGACGTCACCCCGGAGTTTGAAGAGGAAGACGTGGAGATCGACGAGAACGACATCGAACTCACGACATATGCCCGATCCTCGGGACCAGGTGGCCAGAACGTCAACAAGGTGGCGTCGGCGGTCCGGATCGTTCACAAGCCGACGGGCATCATGGTCGTGTCATCAACCCACAAAGCGCAGTTGCAGAATCGCAAACAGTGCATGCGCATCCTGCAAGCGAAGCTTGAACAACTCGAAGAAGAACGCCGCCAAGCCGAACTCGACGCGGCAACCGGCGGCAAGGTGGATCGTGGATGGGGTTCCCAGATCCGCTCGTACGTCATCTACGACAACCGTGTGAAGGACCATCGCACGAGCCACGAAGTTGGAAACCCGCAGACGACCCTCGACGGCGATCTCGATGGATTCATCGACGCCGAACTCAAGCGTCGGCGGGCCGCCAAGGGCTAATCGTTCCGGTGGTGGCCGAGAATCACGCTTGCCTGGCGGGCCACTCCGTGTAGCATGGCGTCTGCTGAGGGGCCACGGGGCCGAACATGAACCACCATTGGATCGCCCGCCTGCTGGCCGCCACGGTAATGCCGGGCGTGACCTCGGCCGCCGTCAGGACGGTCGATGACGACCTCCTCGACCTGCCGTTCGCGCAGTTCACCGCCATTCAGGATGCGATCGATGCCGCCGATGACGGGGACATCATTCTGGTCTATCCGGGCGACTACACGGGCATCGGCGATGAAGTCGTCAACCTCCTCGGCAAGGCGATCACGCTCCGGTCGGTCCATGGCGCCGACGTCACGATCATCCGGGGCGAGGGCGTGCGACGCGGGATCACGTGCAACTCGGGCGAGACGGAATGGACCTCCATCGAGGGACTCACGGTTCTCAACGGGATCGCCATGGAAGGGGGCGGTTTCTTCTGTGACAGCCAGAGCAGTCCGTCACTGTCTGATTGCACCTTCACCGCCTGCCTGGCGACTTCGGGCGGAGGCGTGTTCTGTGGAAGCCAGAGCAGCCCAACGCTCACGAACTGCCTGCTGTCAGACAATGCCGCGGTGGGCACACCGGGCGCAGGAGGCGCCATGGGTTGTGTCGACGGGAGCCGACCGGTTCTGACTGAATGCACCCTGTCCGGCAGCATATCCTCGCGGTACGGTGGGGGTCTGTATGTCCGCGATGCCCAACCAACACTCTCGGGCACCGACATCATCGGAAACATCGCCACATCAAAGGGCGGCGGTGTGTACTGGACCACCGTCCAGTCTCGGAGTGGGGGCGGTGAAACAGGTGGATTTGCCGGATCAATCAGCGACTGCGACATCCTTGAGAACAACGCAACGATCTCCGGGGGCGGACTCCACGCTGAGACCGCTTCGTTCAATCTGGAACGGGTCGTATTCACGAGGAACTCGACCCAGGGGGGCGGCGGCGTTTGTTTCTGGTACTCCAGCCCAACGCTGACCGACTGCAGGATCGTAGGAAACATCGGCGTGGGTCCAGCTGCCGAGGGAGGTGGCATGAGCTGCCACGGAACCTCGGCCCCGAATCTCTACAGCTGCATCATCGCCCGCAATACCGTGGACGGAAACGGCGGAGGGCTCGGCTGCTACTACGGCGCGGTACCGGTCCTGATCGACTGCACACTGCACTCGAACATGGCCACCGGGCTCGGGGGCGGTATTCGGAGTGATAACTCCATGCCCTGGGTCTGGGATTCGTTGATCTGCGGGAACGCGCCGGAGCAGGTGTACGGCCCGTGGAGTCACTCCGACACGCTCGTCGAGCACACGTGCTGGCCGACATGTCCGGACGCGACGCAGGATGGTGTCGTCGATGTCCATGACCTACTGCACGTGCTGGAGCGGTGGTCGAGCACGGACGCGGCCGGTGATATGGACGACAATGGAATCGTGGACCTGCTGGACCTCGCCGCCGTCATCGACCGCTGGGGATCCTGCTGGTGAGTCTCCCGGCAGCAGCCGGGATCAGCACGCCGAGCGATTGCCACCACTGAGAATGATGCCGACGCGAGCGCGGGCTGGAACCGGGCAGTCGGGCCGCAGCACCGCCGCCAGAACCGTCGCGCTGCTTGGTTCGACCCAGAGTTTGGCCCGTTCGATCAACAAGGTACGCGCCGCACGCACTTCGTCGTCGGTGACGGTCACGATGGCCTTGAGATGCTCGCGAAGGATGCCAAATGTTCGATCGCTCAGGCTGGTGAGCAAGCCGTCGCAGATCGTATCGGGTGACGTCTGGGCAATGAGCGTACCGGCCGCGAGTGAGCGGGCCGCGTCGTCGGCGCCCGAAGGCTCCGCGCCCACGAGCCAGGCATCGGGCGCCAGCGCCCGCGTTGCCAGGCAGGTTCCCGACATCAGCCCGCCACCCCCGACGGGCGCCATCACCGCATCGAGCGGTCCTGCATCCTCGATGAGTTCCTTCGCCGCCGTGCCCTGTCCCGCGATGATTCGATTGTCGTCATACGGGTGCACAAACGCCGCGCCGGTGTCGGCCATGACTCGCTGGGCTGTCGTCTCCCTGGCTTCGAGCGTGGGTTCACACGTCACGATGGTCGCCCCATATCCCTCCACGGCCGCGCACTTCACGGCGGGGGCTGAACTCGGCATGACGATCCACGCGGGGATGCCCCGCTCACGCGCCGCCCGAGCGAGCGCCTGGGCGTGATTGCCGCTGGAGTGTGTGCACACGCCGCACTTGGCTTCCTCCTCGGTCATGCCGAGTACGACGTTGCTGGCACCCCGGAACTTGAAGGCACCGACCCGCTGAAACTGCTCGCACTTGAAGAACAGGCTCCGGCCGGACGCGCGGTCCAATGTTTCGCACGTCACCACAGGTGTCCGGTGCACCACACCCCTGATCCGCTCGTGCGCGGCGCAGACATCGTCGAATGACGGAGCGGAGGACATCAGCCTGTAAAGGCGAAGATTCGCCGCAGCGCCAGAAGTGTTCCGGAGTCCACGAGGGGGGCTTCATGCTGGTCCGCGATCGCCAGCATTTTCGTGACATTCTCGGCCACCATCGATCGCGTCGCGTCCTTGGCCTCCTGCACCTTGGCGGCCGTCCGGGCGTTCTCCTCGTCGGACACATCCGAGGTCATCTCGACACTCGCAGCGATCGCCCCGCCAGGGTTGGCGATGAAGTCGGGAACAACCGGAACGCCCCGATCGTGCAGCGCGTGCCGGGCCGGCATCGTGCATGGATTGTTGGCACCCTCCACAACCGCTGCAGCCTTGATTCGCGATTGGTTGTCGGTGTCGATCACGTCCTGCACGGCACATGGGATGAGTACGTCCACCTCTTCCCAGAGCACGTCGTCCATGGGCATCTGCTGATGGCCCTCGTTGACGAGGTGCTCACGGGTTGTGTGAAAGTCCATCTCTGTGATCGCGTCAAGAAGCGCACCCGAAAGAGGCCCATGCAGCCGCCACGCGCCGTCGATGCGTGGGTCGGCAATGGCCGTTACACAGCCACCCAGTTCGGTGAAGTAGCGACACACCGCGGCGCCCATCGCGCCGATGCCTTGCACGGCCGCAGTCGTCCCTTCGGTCCCGCCAAGCCTGGACGCCAGCCACGTCGCCGCTGCCACCGACACACCCAGGCCGGCAATCCCCTCGACGTCGTAGTCCGTGCCGCCCTGCTCGACAGGTTTGCCTGTGAAGCACCTGGTCGTGCCGAGTTGATCGATGGCCCACTGACAATGTCTGGGGTCGCCCCCAAGGTCGTAGCCGAGACCTCCCCACAAGCCACCGTTGTCGTAGTGGGCCGGCCAGGCAAGTTCGGCGAATCGGCGATACATGCGCTCGAAGCCTTCGCTACGCGGGTCGGCACGGAGGCCGGACTTGGCGCCGCCCGTTGGCAAACCCGCGGCCGCATTCTTGAGCGTCTGCGTCCGCGCCAGACGAGCGATCTCGTCCTTGGTCACGGTCGGTGTGATGCGGGTACCACCCTTTCCGACGCGGCCGAGCGGGCCGTTCTTCACGGCGAGCGTGGACCAAACGATGACATGACCTTCCACACCCAGTTCAGGGTCTCGAATGGTCATCTCACACTCGGGCTCGAGGGCGTCGAATGCTCGCTGCCGCTCATGCAGTTCTTCAAGGAAGGCTGCATCACTCATGACTCAGGCTCCTTGGGCGCGAAGGAACACGGCCCAGGCGGGAAGCACGTTACGCAGAACGAACCGCCGCCGCTGTGTCATGTGGCTCGACAGATCGCGGAGGCAGGCCCGGTGGGCTCTGGCATCGCCCTGCCACGGGCCCGGAATCGCACACCGAAGTGTGGGGAAGCCCGCGTACTCGAAGAAGGCGAGCGTGCCACCCGGGGCCAGGAGGTCGACCAGTTGCTGCAGAATGCGAGACGCGACGCCCGGCGGGAACGAGTTGAATGGAAGGCCACACACAATGGTCGAGTACCCGGGCTCAAGCGGCGCTTCTTCGATGCACCCCTCGATCACGGTCGCCGATCGGTCCAGCGCCCGGTGTGACCAGGGACCGACGACCTTCTCTCGGAGCCGCCGGCAGAACTGGGGATTCAGTTCGACAATGTCTGCGGAGCTGCCCGGGCCGAGTCGCTCAAGAATGTGACCTGTGAAGGCGCCGGTTCCTGCACCGACCTCAAGCACACGCTGCGAGGTGTGTTCGGGCTCGATGGGATCGGTCATCGCGCGAGCGAGATACCGCCCGGACGCGGCGATGGCGCCAACTTCCTTCCGCTTACGGAACGCTTCGAT
>CAZSSV010000060.1:0-11460 GCA_964609425.1 uncultured Isosphaeraceae bacterium
CAGAGCGGCGTCCTCGAAATGGTGAAGGTGTACCTCGCCAACAAGCGACAGATTTCGGTCGGTGACAAAATGGCCGGTCGACACGGCAACAAGGGTGTTGTCGCAAGGATCGTCCCGCAGGCGGACATGCCGTTCATGGAGGACGGAACGCCTGTTGACATTCTGCTCAACCCGCTGGGTGTACCCAGCCGGATGAATGTGGGTCAGCTCCTCGAACTCCACATGGGCTGGGCTGCAAACGTCCTCGGCTTCCAGTGCGTCACGCCCGTCTTCGACGGCGCTACCGAGCAGGAAGTGCTCGATTGCATCGACGAGGCCAATGCCCACGTGGAGCAGCGAGTCTCCGCCTTCGAGAAGAGCGGAAACGAGCCAGGCGCACCTCGCGAACTGCTCGCCCGTGTGCCATACGGTGGCAAGGCGCAGTTGTACGACGGCCGCACCGGCGAAGCATTCGCTCAACCGACCTCGCTCGGATTCATGTACATGCTCAAGTTGCACCACCTCGTGGACGACAAGATTCACGCCCGGGCGACCGGCCCCTACAGCCTCATCACCCAGCAGCCGCTCGGTGGCAAGGCTCGCACAGGCGGGCAGCGTTTCGGCGAGATGGAAGTCTGGGCGCTCGAAGGCTATGGCGCCGCCCACGTGCTTCAGGAACTCCTCACCGTCAAGAGCGACGATGTGGAAGGCCGAACCAAGATTTACGACTCAATGGTCAAGGGCACGAACACGCTCGAAGCCGGCATGCCGGTGGTGTTCGACGTCCTGTGCCACGAGATTCGCGGCCTCGGCATGAACATCGACCTCGAGAAGGCCCACGACGAAGTGGCACCCCTGCTCTGAATCGCTCCGACACGACCTTCACCGTCCCTCACAACGACACGGACCCACATCCATGACCGAAAACGTATTCGATCACGTCAATGACTTCAGCTCGGTCAAGATCACTCTGGCCAGCCCCAACGACATTCGCAGTTGGAGCTTCGGAGAGGTCAAGAAGCCTGAGACCATCAACTACCGCACCTACCGTCCGGAGAAGGACGGCCTGTTCTGCGAACGCATCTTCGGCCCCGAGCGGGACTACGAGTGCGCGTGCGGCAAGTACAAGGGCACGAAGTTCAAGGGCATCATCTGCGATCGCTGCGGCGTCAAGGTGACGCACTCCCGGGTTCGCAGAAAGCGCATGGGGCACATCAACCTCGCCGCGCCCATCGTGCACATCTGGTTCTTCAAAGCCCTTCCCAGCCGTCTCGGCACGCTGCTGGGCATGAAGACTTCGGATCTTGAAAAGGTCATCTACTTCCAGGACCACGTCATCACGGACCCCGGTGACACCGAACTCGAATACCGACAGGTCGTCGATGAGGACACATGCCGCGAACTCCAGCGTGAGTACGGGCCGAGCGCCTTCAAACCGATGATGGGGGCCGATGCGGTCATCGAACTGCTCCACGGACTGGACCTCACGGCAACGGCCGCCGAGATCCGCGAGGACCTCACAAAGACGCGGTCCAAGCAGAAGATCAAGGACCTCGCCAAGCGGCTCAAGATTGTCGAGCAGTTGCGTAGCAGCAGCAATGATCCGACTTGGATGGTGCTGGACGTCATTCCGGTCATCCCGCCGGACCTCCGCCCGCTCGTGCTTCTCGACTCGGGCAACTTCGCCACAAGCGATTTGAACGACCTCTACCGGCGAATCATCAACCGCAACAACCGGCTCAAGAAGCTCATGGACCTCAATGCCCCCGAGGTCATCATCCGCAACGAGAAGCGAATGCTTCAACAGGCAGTCGATGCACTCTTCGACAACGATCGCTGCCGACGGCCGGTACTTGGCAGCAGCAACCGCCCACTCAAGTCATTGACCGACATGATCAAGGGCAAGCAGGGCCGATTCCGCGAGAACCTGCTCGGCAAGCGGGTGGACTACTCCGCGCGGTCCGTCATCGTCGTGGGCCCGGAACTCAAACTCCACCAGTGTGGCCTTCCCAAGAAGATTGCACTCGAGCTCTACCAGCCCTTCATCATCCGCAAGCTCAAGGAACACGGGCTCGCCGACACCATCAAGTCGGCCAAGCGAATGCTTGAGCGGCGGGACCCCGAGGTGTGGGACATCCTCGAACAGGTGATCTATCAGCATCCCGTCATGCTCAACCGCGCGCCCACGCTTCACCGCATGGGTATTCAGGCGTTCGAGCCGGTGCTGGTCGAAGGCAATGCCATCACCCTGCATCCCCTGGTCTGCACCGGGTACAACGCCGACTTCGACGGTGACCAGATGGCCGTCCACCTGCCGCTCTCATTGGAGGCGCAGGTCGAGACGCACGTACTCATGCTCTCGACGCACAACATCTTCTCGCCGGCAAACGGCAACCCGATCGTGTCCCCGAGTCAGGACATCATCATGGGCATGTACTTCCTCACCTACATGCGTGAGGAGCTCATGAAGCCTGAGCACGAGTTGCACGCGTTCCGTGATCTGCCCGAGGCGCTCCTTGCACTCGAGCACAAGCAGATCGGCCTGCACGAGCCCATCGTCGTTCGGCTCTCGCGGTTCTCGCAGCAGGTCAAGAGCGAAAAGGGTGGTCTGGAGCCCATCGGCGAGAACGGCCGCGTCGTTACCACGGTCGGCCGACTGAGATTCGCAGCAATCCTCCCCGATGGCATGCCGTTCTACAACTGCACACTGGGCAAGAAGGGGTGCAGCCGCGTCATCGACGACACCTTCAAGTACTGCGGCCGAGACGACACACTCACGCTGCTCGACGATCTCAAGGAGATCGGTTTCAAGACAGCAACGACGTCAGGACTGTCCATCGCGATCACCGACATGCGTATTCCCGCGTCCAAGCCCGATCTTCTGGGCGCCGCCCAGAAGAAGGTGGATGCGGTCGAACGGGCGTACGGCGCCGGTGCCATCACCGAGCGTGAACGCCACAACCAGTTGCTGGACATCTGGGCGCACTGCCGTGAAGAACTCACCAAAGCACTCGTCGAGACGCTCAAGCTCGACCGCCGGGACATGGAGACGCTCCAGGAGCTTCCGATCGACTCGACCGAGGGCAATCACTACCTGAATCCCGTCTACCTGATGTCCACATCGGGTGCTCGAGGAAACGTCAGTCAGATGCAGCAACTCGCCGGCATGCGTGGCCTGATGGCCAAGCCCAGCGGCGAGATCATCGAAACGCCCATTCGCGCGAACTTCCGCGAGGGCCTGAACGTGCTCGAGTACTTCTCGTCCACCCACGGCGCTCGAAAGGGATTGGCCGATACCGCCCTCAAGACGGCCGACTCCGGGTATCTGACCCGCAAGCTCTACGACGTCGCCCAAGCGGTCGTCGTCACGGAGTACGACTGCGGCACACGCCGTGGCATCTCCAAGCGTGCCATCTACAAGGGCGAAGAAGTCGACGTTCCGCTGCGAGAAATCGTGGTTGGCCGTACGAGCCGCCAGACCGTGATCAACCCGCTCACTGACGAAGTGATCGTCAAGGAGAACGACGTCATCACGACCGAGATCGCGAGCAAGATTGAGAAGCTCGGCATCGACTCGGTGCAGGTCCGAACACCCCTCACATGCGACACAAGCCGCGGTGTGTGCGCTCGCTGTTACGGCATGGACATGTCGACCGGTCACCTGGTCGAAGGTGGCCTCGCCGTCGGCACCATCGCCGCCCAGTCGATCGGTGAGCCGGGCACGCAACTCACGATGCGTACCTTCCACACCGGCGGCATCGCGTCTCGAAGCCTGACCGAAACCAGTTATCGAGCAGCCCACGCCGGAACCGCTCAACTCCGCGAGTGTCGCGAGGTGAAAGTGGATGTCGAAGGCACAGAGCGGCTCGTGGCGCTCAAGCGTCAAGGCGAGATTGCCGTGCTGGACGACCGTGGTCGCGAGCTTGAGAAGTACAAGGTGCCCTACGGCGGCATCATCCACGCCGCCGATGGAGACTCAATCTCGAAGGGCCAGGTGCTCATCGAGTGGAATCCCCACCTCACCCCGATTCTGGCTGAGGAGACGGGAGTCGTCCGGTTCAAAGACATCGAAATCGGTAAGACGATCAGGCAGGAATCCGCCAAGGGTGCCGACAAGGATGAACTCATCGTCATCGAGCACACGGGCGAGATGCACCCCCAGATCCTCGTCGAAGACAAGGAAGGCCACATCCTGGACTTCCACCACCTGCCGGCAAAGTGCCGCATTGAGGTCGAGGAAGGGCAGACGATCAAGCAGGGCGAAATGCTCGCCCGGCAGCCCAAGGACGTCGCCGGTTCCGCCGACATCGTCGGTGGTCTGCCTCGCGTGACGGAGATCTTCGAGGCTCGGACCCCGAAGGACCCGGCGATCATGTCGACTGTTTCCGGCCGCATCGAACTCCACGATGACGTCCGCAAGAACAAGATGACCGTCCGAGTTGTGACTGACGTCGAAGAGGAGATTGACCACCACGTCCCGCAGGGCAAGCACCTCCTGGTGCACGCCGGCGACTGGGTGGAGGCCGGCGACCCGCTGACCGAAGGTCCGCTCGACCCGCAGGAGATTCTTGAGATTCGCGGCGAAGAGATCGTCTTCAACTACATGCTGGACGAGGTCCAGAACGTGTACCGAGCGCAGGGCGTCCCCATCGCTGACAAGCACATTGAGACGATTCTCTCGTGCATGCTCTCCAAGGTGCTCGTCAAGCGAGCGGGCGACACCGGCATGCTGCCCGAAGAGATTGTTGACCGGCACTTCTTCCGCGCGGCCAATCAGGACGCGGCGAGCAAACTGCGCATCACCGACTCGGGCGACACCTCGCTCATCGTGGGTGATCTGGCCGATCGGGCCGAGGTCAAGGAGGCCAACGCCATTGCGGAGGCGGAAGGGAAAGCACAGGCCAAGACCAAGCGTGCCCAGCCGGCGACCGGCCAGACGCTGTTGCTCGGCATCACGAAGGCCTCGCTTCAGTCCGACTCGTTCCTTTCGAGTGCGTCCTTCCAGGAAACCACCAAGGTGCTCACGGAAGCGTCGCTCCGCGGGGCTGTGGATGAACTCCGCGGCCTGAAGGAGAATGTCCTGCTCGGCCACCTCATCCCGGCCGGCACCGACTTCCGCCCCTACACCGATATGAAGGTGGAGCGGCTGGACGAGCCCCCCTCCACCGAGGAGGACGACGCGCGAGAAGCCATGGAGGCAGCGGCCAAGCGTGCCGAGGCCCTGGGCGCCGAACCCCCCACGGTGATGGCCGCCCCGGCTGCCGAAGAGGCCATGCTGGAGACCGTGATCGCCGGTCCCTCCGACGATGGCCAGCCGCTCGCCGAGGACTGATCCCGCCCCCATCTCCTGTGACTGACCCCACCGCCCGGCCGTGCTGAACGGCCGGGCGGTGGTCGCTCCCGTCAGTCGCCGCGGCCGGCGAGCGGGCGAGCGGCAATGCCTTCGTGGCACGCGGTTTCGGCCCCAAGCGCCCCCCCAAGGCCTGCTGGCCACAGGTATACTCTCACGGCGGGTCAAACCGCGCGCCAAGGGTCCCTTGTCGGGTGCTCGTGGTCGTTGTTTTGTATCTACCGCGAGGTTCCCGTGGCTGCACGCCGACGAACCTCGTATGGATCAGTGGGAGTGGAACTCGTGGAGTTCCGTGCGGGGGCAGGGTTCGCATCGACGCGGGCCAGTTCGGCCGATTGGCTGACATCGAGATGAGAGACATGATGACACGACGTACCGTCCAGCACACCCTTCTCGCCACCCTCGCACTTGCAACGGCCGGTGCCGTCATGGCGGCCCGCCCGGGAACCGAGACGAGCGTGAACCACGGCCTGAATCAGGCCGTCACATCCCCAATGGCCAGCGCGTTGGAGATCCCGAACGACCTCCAGAGGCACCGCCTCAAAGTCAGGCTCGATCGCGAACTGGGCGCCCGCGTGCTTCCGAATGGACAACTGTTCTCGATGAAGGGGAAGGATCTCACGTCATTGGCGTCTCTGCTGGACCGTCTTGACGTGACCCTCTCTCCTGCCATCTCCATTCCTGAGGCAGACATACAGCGGGCCCGCCGCCGCGCCGAACGCGGAGGTCTCGGGACATTGGCTGATCTCGGCGCCACGTTCTGGGCCGACGCCCCCACCGATGACATCGAGCGGGTCGCCAGGCGGCTCGAGCGGGCCAGTGAGATCGAGTACATCCGGTTCTCTCGCAGAACCAACACACGCGAACCGGTCGCATCGCCCACCTTGCGACCTCGGCCCAACCGAGCCGATGACACCTGGACGGCTGGACCGATCGAGCCGTCCACCAGCGATGACGTCGTCTTCCTCGAACCCGTCGCAGATCTCCACGCCGCACAACAACTGCTCGAGGAGGCGCGTGCGGAACTCCTTGAGATTCGCCGCGAGAGCGTCGCGCGGGCCAACGCCGACAATCGGCGGCGTGAGGCGGAACGCCGGTCCAACCGCAGCGCCGGAGGCGACCGCATCGGCGCCTGCTGCTTCTACGTCTACGTCAAAGACATCGTGGGTCGCGGCCCCGCATGGGTCGCCGGCTACAACCTCGACCGCGCGGACGAGGATGACTGCGAGGCCTACGTGCTCGGCAACCCCGGCAGCGGCTACCCGGGCGTGTACACAGATCTCGCCCTCACGCCGTTCGATCCACCGCAACCCGAAGACCCCGACTTTGTTGACCCGGTGTACGAGTATTTCGACACCGGAACTCCGGCGTCATGCCGGCCATTCGGCGCCTGCTGCACGGCCGCAGGCGTTCGCGGCGGCGATGACGCATACAGCGACGACTGCGACGATCCATCCATCTTTCAGGCCCGGCAGTGGGAGGGTACGGACCCGACCGTCGATCCTGGCACCGCGGATAACAACTGGTACTTTGGGTACAAGGCCTATGACAATTGCTCGGCGTGTGTCCTTCGGTACGGCATCTGCTGCTTCCGAGAAGAAGCGTTGGACCCCGACACGACGGACTTCACAGCGGGCACCAAGTTCAGCCTGTGCAATGCCATGTCGGCCTCGACGGCCGCTGCGCCGGGCGTGCCAAACCCGGTCATCAATTGGCCCGGCGCGATGGTTGAAGGTCGGCCCACATGGGGTCAGCCCGCGATGTATCCCGGGCGACTGTCGGACTACACCGGCTATGCCGACTCCGAACCCATCAACTTCATGCCGCAGTGGCAGGGGTTCGGGCTGGAAGAAGGCGCCGACCCTTGGACCGGCTCCAACCCCTACTGGAAGGGATCCAGCTCGCCAGCCGGCGCGATCGTCATCGGCAACTCTCGCTTTGTGACCAACAGCGACTCTGAAGAAGCATGCGAGCGATGCACAAGCATGGAAGGTGCCTTTGTGGGCGGCGGCAACGTCGACCCCGCCGATCCGTCCAGTTATCCAAACCTCTTCTTCGACGGCACATTCTTCTGCAGCGCCCCCGCCACCTACGTCATTGACTGTCCGGATGGCGGCGCCGACACGGACATCGACCAGTATCTGCTCGGCTCCTGCGCCAGCGGCGGCGAAGCTGTCGTGACGTCGCTGGCGACGTGCGATGAATCGGCGGCGGATCTCGCGCTCCCAACCGGTCTGAACAATCCCTGCTGGCTCGCGAACATGATCAACCCGGACTTGCTCGTTCCGGACCCGGTCACAGGCGCGCTCGTGCACAGGATTCACCAGAATCAGTACCGCCCCACGTGGTGCCTGTGGTTCACGCCGCCGGCCAACTCGCTGCCCGATGGCATCGATCCGAGCCTCGGCTACTACTCGTGGTGCTCCCCGATCAACCCGGGCCGCCCTGATGCGCAGGACCCGCTCTGCATCGGCGATCAGCCCGAGTTCCTCGTGCCCCCGTGGGAGTACATCGGCACCTACGTCGAGTGGACCGGTTGGGACCCGAGCACGTGGTACAACGACATCACGACCCTCAATCGAACCGAGACCGGGGACCCGAACTGGCAGTTCCTCAATCTCACGGAGGCCGAGTTCCTCGAGTGGTACCCGCCGCTCGACGGAAGCACCGGCCTCCTCCCAGGCCCGACATCCGTAGACTTCCCCGGCATTCGCGACCCCGGCCACTATGGCCAAACGGTCTCCTTCGCCATCCCGCCGACCTGCCTGGAGTTCGAAGATTCATTGGGCCTGGCCACACAACGGGGTGTCTCGCTCCCGTGGAATGACGCCTCGGGCGAGTCGCTTTGGCCGGTGTACCCCGGCTGGAACCGCTGGGTGCACTGGTGGCAATTGCAGAACTCCGATCCAGATTTCGAGGACCCGCTGGCCCAGCAGGTGCTGTACCCGTGGAACGACGGATGGAACCGATGGATGAACACCATCTATCTCTTCGATATCGGCGAGCCGACGCCGTATCCCGTCTTCCACGGAACGGGTCGCTACCTCAATCACACGCAGCGGGGCACCACCCCCTGGGAGTACATGGGCGATCAGGTTGCAACACCGGACAACTCCGGAGACTCCTACATTTGGCCCTACCTGATCACGACCGCAACGGATCGGACTGGCAATCCGGTGTACGGCAGTTGCTACTTCCCGCACAGCGCCACCTTCCCGACGCTCGTGTCCACGTATGACAACGAGGCCTTCCCGGCGGAACAGGAGTGCTACATCGGCAACTACTGCGACGAAGAGCTGTGCTGCGAAGAGGTCGAGGCAATCGTCCCCGGCTGCTGCCCCGTGCAGGCCGGCTGGGATGTCTGGGATGCCGAGTGCGCGCAGATCGCGATGGATCTCTACCTGCAGGACCGTGGCACGGACGGACTTGACTTCGCCGACTACACCTGCCGTGGCATCACGCCTTTCCTCTCGCCGGAGTATCCGGATTGGGAATCATTCCAGCCCGAGTATGTGTGGCCCGAGGGCGTGGCAGCGCCCGAGGTGCTCTACGCACTCGGCCAGTACAACCCCGATCCTCGAAACATCAGGCTCGATCCCATGCTGGAAGCAACCCTCCCGAACTGGATCGACCCGACCGCAACTGGAGTTCCGCCCTGCACGGTGGCCGACACCAGCAGCGAGAACTCCCTGAAGCCAGGCCTCCCGCTCCCACCGACCGACCCGGGCTACGACGAGTACGCCCAGATACGCGCGCAAGCCGGCCGTCTCTTCCAATTCGCCCCGCGGTGCCAAGGCATGATCTCATCGGCCGGGCAGTGCAACGTCCCGGGCTCCCAGTCAGGCAAGAGTGCGTGGACGGAGGTGGCCGATGACGAGAGCCTGCTGATTGGCTGTCAAGATTACGACTGCTGCATGCGGGTCATCGCGACCCTGCTGCAGGAGAAGGATGCGGCCAGTGACGGAGACCTCTACAGCGACGCGGAGTGGATCGACTTTGGACACATGGGCGTCGCCGTCGGCGAGCCAACGCCCCCGCTCACCGGACAGTGGACGCCGTACATGGCGATGACCGCCCGGGAGATCTGCTACCCGTCGGTGACGGCCGGGACCGAAACGCCAGATTTCTTCCCGCTTCAACTCAACGCAGGCGTCAAGGGCTACCGGCAGGAGTTTGGAAACCTCTCAGACGACTACGCCGAGTGGATCCAGGGCCCCGACGGCTCGCGGGTCAGCGACGGTCTCACCGACGAGGGTGAGCCGAATCCGCTCAGCCAACTCATCTGGGCACCGCTCTCGTGGTCCAATCCGGCTTCAGCCGGCACCGGCACGTGCGAAACGCCACACCAGAACATCTACAGCATGTGCCCGGCACCCTGGTACGCTGCGGACGGGTTGGCCGTGTGGCCGGAAGTCGATCCGCTCGGCCCGGCGCAGTACGGCACGGAGCCGCCGCAGACGTGGACAGGTCGCGTCGGAGAACTCTCCGATGCCAGCGGTGTACCACTCAACGCCTACGGCGAAGGCGTCAACATCGCCGTGCTCGGCGAGGCCGCCTGGCTCCAGGCGGGAACGCCCTTCAACCCGGGCGGTGTGCACGAAGACCTTGGCAATGTCATTCTTGAAGGTGAGGCCATCGGCTTGCCCGACGTGACGCTCGACTTCTCCGATCCCGAAGCCACCGCGCGCTGCACGGCCGTTCTGGGTGTCCTTGCGGCCACCGACAACGCATTCGGCGTCACTGGCATCGCCCACGCAGCCACCACCATGTTCTTCCCGACGCGGACGCTGCCAAGTGGGTCGTCCATGCCGGCTGAGCGCCTGGAAGATGCCTTCTTCCACGCGATGTCCGTCCTTGACGTCGGTGACATTCTGGTGCTGGCGTTCAAATCCAACACCGGCGACGACTTCCTGCTGAGTGATGCCGAGGTCCTGCCGCTGGTCCAGTTGGCTGCCGCGGGCGGCATTCACGTGTTCGTCCCGGCAGGTGACGCGGGCGTCGTCACACCTGGGATCGATGACTTCACAGGTTCTGAGAACGTCTCGGTCATCGCTGCAGCGACCCCATCGAACGAAGACAGCTACGCTCGATGGTGGTCCTCAAACTTCAGTGAGACCAATACGGTCACTGCCGCCACGGCCACAGATCTCGCGCCCTCCATGTGCGCCTGGGGTGGTGGTGTGACAACCACCGGCGGCAACGCCAATCTCACGCTCCTGACCATCGACGGGGCCGCCGCAGTAGCAACCAACGGAACCTATACCTTGACCGAAGTCGGTCGGACACGTTCGTACACGAACGATTTCGGCGCGCAACTCGACGGCTCGCTCGCAGCGACCGCTCAGCTGGCGGCCGCAGCGGCCTCGGCGCAGAGTTTCTGCCGTCAGTGGTATGGCGAGCGACTCCTGCCTGGCGTGCTCATCAATCGCATGTATCGCACAGCCGTATACGGAAATGCCGGCGGAACGCCAACCGGCGTCGCGAACCCCGCAGGACCGATGGGCCGCTTTGACTGGGACCTCAATTTCGTGGAGCCCGAGAACAGGTTCGTCGGCCGCATGCCGCAGCTCGGAAGGCTCCTCGACGATCTCGTGTCGAACGTGCCTGAAGACGACGACTTTGGTGATGAGCTTCCCTTCCGCATCATCCGAATGGACATGATTACGGGCGATCTGCTCGACGGCACACGATTCAGCGTCGAACTCGAGGGCGACGACGAGTGGGCCCAGTTCAGGAGTTGGCAGGTCGGCTACGGCTACGTCACCATTCCGCCGGGCGTCTACGGGCCTGGTCCTGTTTACTATCCTGACGGCGCCGACATTGTCGATGTCCTCTTCACCTGCGAGATCGGCGAAGACGTCATCGGCGGTGCAGACTTCAGTGTTGATACGACCCGAGCCGGCCCGGATGTCGGCGGCCAGTATTCGGTGTGGCTCTTCAGTTACCGAGCGCAGCGATGGATCTCGTTCGTGCCGGAGACGACGCCAGCGGGCGATCCCCCGACCGAGTACAACGCACGGCCCATTGGCGGGGCGGCTCCCGGAATCGAGCAGTATCTCGAGCCAGGGACCAACCGGATGTACATTCGGGTCCTCACCAAGGCCAACGAGCCGGTCCCGTACCAGTGGTAC
>CAZSSV010000061.1:0-11382 GCA_964609425.1 uncultured Isosphaeraceae bacterium
GTGGTCGTCAATGCCCTGTTCCAGTGGCGAGCGTCCGGCAAGCAATTGAAGACGCTCACCGAAAAGGACACCATCCCAATCGTGTTTGAATTGACTTACCGCTGAGGTCGTCGCGTCCCAGGTGCGGAGGCGGCGATAGCATTCACATCCGCATGCGAATTCTTCTGACCAACGACGACGGCATTCACGCACCAGGCATCGTATCCCTGCACTCGGCGCTCTCGGGGCTGGGAGACCTGTGGACGGCCGCCCCGCTCACCGTACAGAGCGCGGCCGGACATGGCATCACCTACACCGACCCGCTCATGGTCGAGCCCGTGCAGGTCACCAGGGAGTTCGGCGGCATGGCCATCGACGGCAGACCGGCCGACTGCGTCAAACTGGCCATTCGCTCACTGTGGCCCGAGCAGTTTGGCGACGACAACAGGCCGGACCTCACGATCAGCGGCATGAACAGCGGCGCTAATGCGGGGATCAACATTCTCTACTCCGGTACGGTCGCGGCAGCGATCGAATCGGCGTTTCTCGGCGTGCCCTCGATCGCCGTCAGCCTGTATTTGCGTGATCGAACACGCATCTACTGGGACCGGGCCGCCTCCATCGCGCGTCATGTCATCGACCGCATCCTTGCGACCCGGCCGTTGACTCCTCACGAAGTACTCAATGTCAACCTTCCACCAATCGAGTCGGCAGATGCTCCAATTCCGACGATCCGTGTCGTTGGCATGAACGCAGCGCCGCTTCGAGAGGGGTTTGAGCGTCGTGTGAGCCCGGCGGGGCAGGTGTACTACTGGGCGGCCGGAGAGGGAATGCAGTTCACCAGCACGACCGCCGGGTCCGACGTCGATCAACTTCGAGAAGGGTGCATCACGGTCACACCGCTCTCATATGTCATGACCGATGTCGATCGGGTCCAGGACTGGCGAGAGTCGCTCGAGTAGGTGTGTCAGTCGCGAGGGGCAAGGACATACTCGCGACCGCCCCACCGCACCGGCTCGCCGCTGCGAAGTACACGCGACGCCCAGCGCATGACGCGCCAGACTTCAACGGCACCGATCGGAAAGAAGAGGACTGCCCAGACCGGCTGGCGGCCGATGGTGTAGACCATCGCCAGTGCCAGCATCTGCAGGACCAGGGCCGCGACACCCACCCCCAGGGTGATCCAGCCGACTGGCCCGCCGACGAGGCCTCCCGCCACGACGGCCCCTGCCGCCAGAAGTGGCAGAATCACACCCAGCCACACCTGTCGGAGGCCTTGTTTGGCGAGGCTGCGGCAACTCCGCCCCGTCGCCTCCAGAAAGATGCGCATCCACCCACGCAGGAAGTCCTGACGACTTCCGTACATGGAGCACGACAGCAAGCCGTCCGCACGAAGGACATTGACGCGGCCGCCAGCCTTGGTTGTCTTTCCAGCGAAAGCAATGTCTTCCAAGAGCGCGTCCTTCACGGTTGCATGGCCGCCGATGTCGTCGTACCAGACGCGATCAAAGAGCATGAACTGACCATTGGCGAAGGTTCGTCGCCGATCATCACGATTCACGCTGTCCGGAGGGAAGAGAGAGAGCAGGGCCATCATCGCCACCGGCTGTGTCGTGCGCTCGAACCACCTGCGGCACGTCAGGTCGGTCAGCAGGCTGAGCAAGGCCGTCTCACGGCGCATCGCCTCGGTTACAGCGGCGCCGATCAACTCGGGCGCCGCCTTGGTGTCCGCGTCGATGAACGCCACCCACCGCCCCGTCGCGTGCTCGGCGCCGAGCCTGGACGCGTGGCACTTTCCAGCCCATGACGGTGGACACTCCCGATTGCTGATCAGTCGGACACGGTCGTCTCGCGAAACGCGGTCGGACACGATTGACTCGGTGGCATCGGTGCAGCGATCTGCAACCACGATGATCTCGAGCAGTGGCCAGTCCTGCGCCATGAGCGAGTCGATGCACGTCGCGATGACCCGCGCTTCATTGTGAGCCGGGACGACAATGGATACCAGGACCGGGTCCACCTGGTCGTGAAGCCCAGATCGAACAGACATTCCACTCGAGACCACCCGGCCCAAGCGTCCCATGAAGACCATCCACCAGACGGCGGAAACGCCGGCGGGCACAGCGACGATCAGAGTCAGGAGGTGGGGCCAACTCACGTGGTGAGGAAGTGTATCGGCCGAGTCCACGTTGCTGCTTCGGGCCGAACCTGCTGTGGGCCGTATCTGCTTCGAGCCGTACCATGGGGCCATGCAACTTCCCATCCACCGAATCCGGGTTCTTGATCGCGCCCACTGCAGGGCCCTCGACTGCGCCGCACAGCAGGAGTATGGGATTCCCGCCATTGCGCTGATGGAGAATGCGGCGGTGGGCGCCGTCGAGATTGCAGTTGGGATGATGCAGCCCGGCGCGAGCGTCGCCGTCGTGTGCGGCCCTGGAGCCAATGGCGGCGACGGCTGGGCCATGGCCCGGCACCTGCACAATGGCGGCTTTGATGTCCTGGTCGTGGCCTTGTCGCCCATACCAGGCGGAACGACGGCCGCAGTCAATGCGATGATCACACGCAAGATGGGGATTGAAATCTCAAATGCGATCGAGCCGGTCGCGCACACCGACCTGATCGTTGACGCGATCTTCGGGACGGGGCTCGACCGCGATCTCGACGGTCCCCTGCGAGCGGGGGTCGAGGCCATCAACGCAGCACCGGGCCAGGTGCTCGCGGTGGATGTTCCCTCGGGGCTGGACGCCGACACTGGATCGCCCAGAGGTGCCGCCGTCCGCGCCGACCGCACCGCGACGCTGGCGTGCTGGAAAGCGGGCTTTCAGGAGTTGGAGTCGCTTCTCTGGACTGGAGAGATCCACGCGGTCGACATCGGCGTACCGCAGGAGTTGGCCGACAGGCTCGGCTCGCCACTTGAACCCGCGGCCAAGCACGGACGAGGCGGCTGACGGACTCCCTGTGCCGGGTTGACTACCATTGCCCGCCTATCCCGGATGTACCAACCTCTCCTCACCAGCCGATACCTGATGACACGGATGATCCCGCTGCTCGCGGTCGCAGCCGTCGCGCTGTGCGTCGCGCTCGTCATCGTCGTGATCTCGGTCATGACCGGGTTTCTGGACATGGTCCGCGCGTCCGGCCGTACGTTGATGGGCGACGTCAGTGTGGTGTTCTACATCCGCGGCATTCCCGACTATGACCGGCTCATCAAGACCATCGAGTCAAGGCCGGAGGCCGCAGCAGCGACGCCGGTGGTCGATACCTGGGGCCTGCTTCGCATGCCGTACCCGGACGGTGATGCCAAGGAGAGCCAGCAGGTCCAGATTTGGGGCATCGATCCGCCGTCGTTCTCCAAGGTCACAGGCTTTGCGGACACCTTGAAGTGGGACGGCATTCCCGAGAACACCGCAGACGACATGCGGTGGGAACTCCTCCGGCCGCTTGCCGGTCCCCTGGTGCAAGGCATGTCGGTGGATCAGAAGGTCACGCTGCTCCGCGTCTCGGCTGCAGAGGAGTTGGCGGACGCCGACGATGCCGAAGTTCGCGCCCTTCTCGCCTCGGTCGGCGACGCCGATCTGCAGAACCGTCTGCAACTGCTCGCATTCGATCTGCCGAAGCTCATGCAGGTACTCGACGAGGACGACTTGGCCGTCCTCGAAGCACGGGAGCCACGACTGTGGAACCCCGACATCGTCCTCAACGACGGTGTTTCGCTGACGCGGAACGGCGGCCCCGCCATGGTCAGCGGCCTCCATGTCTCCAAAGCGAATCAACGCACGCACACGGGTGAGTACGAGGTGCTCGCCGACGGACATTGGTGGATGCCTCGGTTCAACGGAACGTTGACGACGCTGCCCATTGATAGCCGCGGAGGCTTGCTTGAACCGGAAAGCGTCATTCTTCCGTTCGCCAACGAGTTCGCCAGCGGCGTCTATCTGATCGACCAGACCCGCGTCATGGTGCCGATCGAAACGGTGCAGCGACTGACCCACCTCGATGCGGCCGAGATCGTCGACCCGCTCAACCCGACGCAGGTCGTCGGATCAAAGCCTGCTCGTGCCACGATGGTATTGGTTCGAGCTGCCGACGGCGTGGACCCACGCACGCTCCGGGCAGTTGTCCGTGACGCCTATCGTGAATTCGAGCGAGCGTCCGAGTCGCTCGGCCGAAGCGTGCCTCGCCTCAATCGCGACCATGGGCTGGGCATCAAGACGTGGGAAGAGCAGAACGCATCCTTCATCGGACCTGTCGAGAAGGAACGTGAACTCATGCGGACGCTGTTCTCGATTGTCTACCTCGTCTGCGGCGCGCTCATTGTCGCAATCTTCTGGGCGATCGTCTATGAGAAGACGCGGGACATTGGCATCCTCCGAAGTATTGGCGCCTCGCGTATGGGCATCGTGCAGATCTTCCTGCTCTACGGTCTGGCCGTGGGCGTTTTCGGGGCGCTTGGCGGCATCGGTCTTGGATGGCTGATCACCACCAACATGGAGTCCATTCACGAATCCATGTCGGCTCCACCACTGTGGCTGGGCATCGCACTACTCGCCGGGGCGGGGCTGGTGGTTGTCTGGACGCTCGCCAACCTGTCCAACGGCCGCCTTCTTCCTCGGCTCATGGGCCTGCTGGGCGCATTGCTGCTTGGGCTGCTCGGCGCAGCAGAACTGGTCGTGAGAGACGCTGGCGGTTTCGTACTTTGGGACCCCGCGGTGTACTACTTCACCGATATCCCCGACACCGTCGACTGGGCGAGCGCGTGGGTGACCGCAGGCGGCGCCGTCGTCGTCAGCGTATTGGCCGCGGCCATTCCCGCTGCGCGAGCCGCCGATATCGACCCGGTGGGAGCGCTGCGCTATGAGTGAAGCCCTCATCGAAGCCCGCGACCTGCACAAGACTTACCGACTCGGCCGGGTTGATGTCCCGGTGCTGCGTGGCTGTTCCCTGCGCGCAGCGCGTGGTGAGTTTCTCGCGGTTCTCGGGTCAAGTGGAAGTGGCAAGAGCACGCTCCTGCACGTCATGGGTGGGCTGGACCGCCCAGACCATGGAGGCGGAGACATCCTTCACGACGGCAGGCCACTGGCTGCCCGCTCGAATCGCGCGCTCGACCGATATCGGGCGCGGACCATTGGATTCGTGTTTCAGTTCTACCACCTGCTGCCGGAACTCTCGGTGCTGGAGAACGCCATGCTGCCGGGGCTGGTGCCCGGCGGTCTGGGGAAGTCGGCCGCTCGAGCACGCGCTGAAACGCTGTTGGGCCAGTTCGGCCTCGGACACAGGCTGAGACATCGGCCAAGGGAACTCTCCGGGGGCGAGCGGCAACGGACGGCCATCGCGCGGGCCCTGGTCAATGACCCTGAGATTCTGCTGGCCGACGAGCCGACGGGCAATTTGGACGAGCATACCGGGGAGGACATCCTCGACCTGCTCTCTGAGGCCCACGCCGGTGGTCTTACCATCGTCATGGTGACCCACGATCAGCGAATCGCCGATCGAGCGGACCGGGCCGTACGCCTCATCGACGGGCGGCTGGATGTGGCCTGAGCTGAAAAACTTCATTCAGCCCCTTGTCACCAAACCATCCGCCGGACAGACGGTTGCGGAAGTGCCTCTCCGCCACCTTGGCAGGCCGGATTGCCACAACATTCGGCAGTTTCGGAATAGACTGGAACGCCTGTTGCATCATCCCGATACCGAGGATGCGGGATTCACCCGCTCAGGCCCCCCACCGGAGAGCTCCGATGTTTGAACGTCTCACGGACCGCGCCCGTAAGGTCATGGCACTGGCCAACCAAGAGGCCCAGCGCTTCAACCACGAGTACATCGGTACCGAGCACATTCTGCTCGGCCTGGTGAAGGAAGGGTCGGGTGTGGGTGCCAACGTGCTGAAGGCGCTCGAAATCGACCTTCGGAAGGTTCGCCTGGAGGTCGAAAAGCTCGTCAAGAGTGGCCCGGAAATGGTCACGATGGGCAAGCTGCCCCAGACCCCTCGAGCCAAGAAGGTGCTCGAGTACGCCATCGAGGAAGCTCGCCATCTGAATCACAATTACGTCGGCACGGAGCACTTGCTGCTCGGCCTGCTCCGCGAGCAGGACGGTGTGGCGGCCCAGGTGCTGATGAATCTCGGCGTCAAACTCGAAGAGGGCCGCGAAGAAGTTCTCAACCTCCTCGGCGCAGGGATCGAGCCCGAGGACATGGAGGAAGTCTCCGAAGGCCCAGGCGAACAGCCTCAGGCTTCGCCCCGCCGCGGCAAGAGCAAGACGCCGGCCCTGGACAGCTTTGGGCGCGACCTTACTGAACTGGCACGAACCGGCGAACTCGACCCGGTCATCGGCCGATCCGAGGAAATCGAACGGCTCATCCAGATCCTCTGCCGACGCACCAAGAACAACCCGGTGCTGCTCGGTGAGGCGGGCGTCGGCAAGACTGCCATCGTTGAAGGCCTGGCCCAACGCATTGTCGATAAGGACGTCCCGGATCTCCTGCACGACCGTCGCGTCGTCGTTCTTGACCTCGCCATGATGGTGGCGGGCACCAAGTACCGCGGTCAGTTCGAAGAGCGGATCAAAGCCGTCATGAATGAAGTACGGCGCGCCAAAAACGTCATCCTCTTCATCGACGAGTTGCACACGCTCGTCGGAGCAGGCGGAGCCGAAGGCGCCATCGACGCATCGAACGTGCTCAAGCCTGCGCTCTCGCGGGGAGAGATTCAGTGCATTGGCGCCACGACCTTTGACGAGTACCGCAAGTACATCGAGAAGGACTCCGCGCTTGAGCGTCGCTTCCAGAGTGTCGCCGTAGAGCCTCCGAGCGCCGACCAGACCGTCGAGATCCTCAAGGGTCTTCGCGGAAAGTACGAGGAACACCACCGAATCACGATCACCGACGACGCGATCGCCGAAGCAGTCGAGTTGTCTACGCGGTACATGCCCTCTCGCGTTCAGCCCGACAAGTCGCTGGACGTCATCGACGAGGCCGGCGCCATGGTTCGGTTGCGAAGCATGTCCAAGCCTCCGAATCTCGCCGATCTGGAGTCCAAGATCGAACTCCTCACGGTCGAGAAGGAGGAGGCGGTCAAGGCTGCCGACTATGAAAAGGCCGCCGACCTTCGTGACCAGGCCGAGAAGGCCCGGGCCGAGAAGGACACCGTGCAGCGGGAGTGGCGGGACCAGATGAGTGAGATCGTCGGCACCGTAGACGGCGACGTCATTGCCGAAACCGTGTCAAAGATCACCGGTGTGCCGCTGACTCGGCTCGAACAGGCCGAGTCCGCACGGCTCCTCAAACTTGAGGAGGAATTGCACCGCACCGTCGTCAGCCAAAACGACGCGGTCAAACAAGTCTCACGTGCCATCCGCAAGGCCCGAAGCGGCCTGAAGGACCCGAACCGCCCGATGGGTTCGTTCCTCTTCGTCGGACCGTCCGGTGTCGGCAAAACGCTGCTGGCCAAGGCCCTCAGCGAGTTCATGTTCGGCGACTCCGACGCCATGGTCTACCTCGACATGTCTGAGTTCATGGAGAAGCACTCCGTCTCCAGGCTCGTCGGCGCCCCTCCCGGGTATGTGGGCTACGAAGAAGGCGGTCAACTCACCGAGAAGATCCGCCGTCGACCCTACGCCGTCGTGCTCCTCGACGAAGTCGAGAAGGCGCACCCGGACGTCTTCAACATGCTGCTCCAGATCATGGAAGAGGGCCGACTGACCGATTCGTTCGGACGCAAGGTGGACTTCAAGAATTGCATCGTCATCATGACGAGCAATATCGGGTCCGACCTGATCAAGGGCGGCGGTTCCTTCGGCTTCGGCAAGCGTGAAGAGGTGCAGGACTACGAGAAGATTCGCACTTCGCTCATGAGCGAGGTGGAGAAATTCTTCCGCCCGGAGTTCATCAATCGGCTCGACGACACAGTCGTCTTCCGGCCGTTGATCAAGGACGATCTGTACCACATCATCGACATGGAACTCGAGAAGGTCAGCGAGCGACTTCGATACAAGCGTATGGATCTCGAACTCGGCGATCAGGCCAAGAACTTCCTCATCGAGAAGGGCTACAACCCCGACTTCGGCGCTCGGCCCCTTCGCCGTGCCATCAGCACGTACATCGAAGACGCCCTGGCCGAGTCGCTCCTCGCTGGTGAGTACCACGAAGGCCAGATGATCAAGGTGACCCACAGCGAGGGCAACGATCACTTGACCTTCGATGCCGAGGATCTTCCCAAGCCGGAAGCGGAAGTCGAGAACGGCGACAAGCCGGAAGAAGCTGCGGTCAGCGAGTAACGGCAGATGCTCGGACTGGCGAGGAAGACGCAGCGCGTGGACGGCGGACCGCAAGCCCCCCCCGCGGAAGCAACAGTGCATTCTCTGCCCGCCCTACCTAATGTCCGTCAACTTCCAATCGCCGTCTTCACGCACGACGTCAATCGCCTTCAGGCGGAAGTCATACGCGACGCTCGGACGAAGCGCGACCGTTCCAGATCGCTCACCCGTCGTCACGGCCACTTCGCCGTAGACCTTGCCGGCCTGCATCCGATTGAGCATGGAGCCGATGTCCTTTCGATGCCGCTCAAACCAGCCATGAAACTCGTCGAACCCTGACTCGCCACGCTGGTCGTACCACGCCCGCTGATCACGAGAAATCAGCTGATCGTAGATGACGCGGTACTCCCCCCGCCGCATGCACTCCAGCAGATTCACCACCAGGTGCATCGGTACAACATTCCTGAGTTCGACGGTGCCGTCCTCATGATCGGTGCGGATGCGCACCTGCTCTCCCCCGATCCGCTGCTCGAATCCTTGGAGTTCTCCCGACCGGTCGTCGATCCACCGGATCTCCGTGCCATCCTCGGTAATGGTTGACGCGGGCGCATCATTGCTCATCGACCGTACCCATGCGGGGCGCTTTCGATACTCGATCCGCCGCGTCTCACAGGCCGCGATCGCGACCGGGATCAGCATCAACAGCATGCCAAGGCGTGGGTCCATGGGGACACGTACGATACCGCTCCAACATGGTCCACGATCGTTCCCACCCAACCCCTCCACCCGGGCTCCCCCTTGTTCTGCATGCCGATGCGCACATCGTCGTCTTCAACAAGCCGGTACCCATGCTGTCGGTCCCGGGTATCGGCCCGCACAAGGCGGATTGCCTCGCTTCCAGAGCGGCGGATCACTACCCAGGAGCCCGCATCGTTCACCGGCTCGATCGAGATACATCGGGAGTCATCGTGCTGGCGCGGGATGCCGAATCGCACCGACACCTCAGCATCCAGTTTCAAGATCGACAGGTCAAGAAGCGGTACGAAGCCATCGTCATGGGTGAGCCCACTGACGATGAAGGTCTCATCGACGTGCCGATTCGCAAGGACATGGAGCATCCACCGCTCCAGCGGGTCGACCCCGTCCAGGGCAAATCATCCGTGACGGCATGGCGCGTTCTTGATCGCGCCGGCGACCGAACCCGCCTCTCCCTGACGCCCCGTACCGGACGGTCGCACCAACTTCGATTGCACCTCAAGCACATCGGGCATCCGATTCTTGGCGACGACCTCTATGCCCCGCCCAAGGCGCTGGCCATGGCACCTCGGCTGTGTCTGCATGCAACCATGCTTGCATTCACACATCCCGGAACCAACGACGCTGTGTCGTTTGAGTGCGCCGCCCCGTTCTAAGAACAGTTCGCACGTTTGATGCTGCAGCGGGTCAATCCTACACCTCCGGACCCGGATTCGAGGTCGTCAGGGAGCGGTGTGGTGTTCCGAGTACTGACCCGCCGCTGCGCCAACGCCGGCTGGATGTCATGGCACCTGAACATCCCAAGAGACGTCACACCAATTGGCGATAGCGGGCCACGGCCATGAGTGGGAAGTACAGCCGGTACATGTGGTATCGAAGGTAGAAGACGCGCGGGAATCCGGTGCCCGTGTACTCAAGCTCCCGCCACGACCCGGCGGGGTCTCCATCTGGGTTGGCGGTCGGGTCCGAGGCCTGCTGCGTTGTCAACTGCATCGTGCACAGCCACGACACCGCCGCCTCGACGGCCGGGTCGGCCGAGCCATCGATCTCCATCATGGTCATCGCGGCCCATGCGGTTTGGCTCGCTGTCGCAGGCCCCCTGCCCTTGAGCGACGGGTCGATGTATGAGTCGGCGGTTTCACCGAACGACCCGTCCGGATTCTGGCACGACTTGACCCACGCCCCCGCGTGCTGCACCCATGGCTCGCCACGATCGACCCCGCACCGCAACGGACCGAGGAGGGCCTGCCAGGTTCCATACAGATAGTTGACGCCCCATCGCCCGATCCACGCGCCATCAGAGGTCTGACACGACTTGATGTAGACGATTGCCCGGCGCACCACGTCGTCCCTGATCGTGTAGCCATGCCACGCAAGGCACTCGAGAATGCGGCCGGTGATGTCCGGGCACGACGGGTCCTGCATGGCGTTGTGGTCCGCAAACGGGATGTACTCCAGAATCTGGCGGTGCCGCGTGCGATCGAACGCTGCCCAACCGCCATCGTCGTTCTGCATGGCAAGCAGCCACTTGACGCCGCGCTCGCCCGCTGACACGCCTGCGTCTGATCCCGTCCGGTGCAGCGCCATCGCAACTTGCGCGGTGTCGTCCACATCCGGGTACCAGGCATTGTGGTACTCGAAGTACCACCCACTCGCGTCGGAGGGAAGTGTCACGGCACCGGCCCAGTCGCCGCGGAACGTGCACTCCTTTCCGAGCAGCCAGGAAGACGCGGCATCGACGCTCGGATCTCCCTCACGCAGCCCACACTCGGCCAGCGCGTATAAGGCATATCCCGTGTCCCAGACCGGGCTGAAGCACGGTTGAATGATGGTGTACGCGCCGTCCGGGTCCGACGTGTGGACAAAGAAGTCGTCGAGATCCTTCTCCGCCCTCCGAACGACCGGGTCGTCCCGCCGCCACCCCAGTGCGTGCAGCGCAATCTGGATGTACACCATCGGCGGAAAGATGGCGCCCAAACCGCCGGTCGCCGCGTCTCCATCCTGACTCGCCCGCCGCAGAACCCAGTCCAGACATCGCTTCTTCGCCACGCCTCGCACCGGAGACCCGCCGACGAGGTGCAGCGCTTTCAACACCCGATCGACACTCCCGAAAAAGAGTCTCCAGAACCGCGGCGCTTCAACCGTCCGGCCAAGCCGGTGCCGGGCACGTTCATCGACGTACAACTCGTCAATCCCGAGCGCCGCCGGAAGCGTTCGCGTCGGGCGAAGAGTCGTGACGAGCGACAGTGGCACAATCATGGTGCGTGTCCAGGCGCTGACTTTCGTGAGATGGAAGTAGAACCATCGGGGCAAAAGAATGATCTCTGGCGGAATCGCCGGAAGCGCGTTCCAAGACACCTGCCCGAGGCACGCGAGATAGAAGTTGCTGAAGGTA
>CAZSSV010000062.1:0-11327 GCA_964609425.1 uncultured Isosphaeraceae bacterium
GTGCGTCGAAGGTCGCGGGGTCCTCGATGGCGATCTGGCTCAGCATCTTCCTGTTCAGCCCAATGCCGGCCTTTGACAGCCCATTCATGAACCTGCTGTAGCGGGTACCACGCATGCGGCAGGCCGCCGAGATACGCGTGATCCAGAGTCGTCGGAAATCGCGACGGCGGTTTCGACGGTCGCGGTAGGCGTACTGGCCGGCGCGAATCAACGCGACCTTGGCCTGCTGCTTGTGGCGATGCTTGGTGCCCCAGTAGCCTCGGGCAGCGCGAAGAATGCGCTTCCGGGCCTTGACGGTGGCTGCTCCCTTGCGAACGCGTGGCATGGTCTCACTCCTTGCCGAGCCGGGGGGCCGGGATATCCGGCCGCTTCACCCGATCACGGTACGTGGTTCAGTTCTCGCCGCCTTCGGACGAGGCCCCTGAGTCTGTCGCGACGATGCGGCGATGCAGCATGCGGGCAGCCCGATTGACGTCGGCCGAGTGGGCGTACTTGGCCCTGCGGTAGGACCGCATGAGCTCGCCGGACTTGTGGCTCCGAAGGTGGCGGCCAAAGGCGGGCTTGGACTTCACGCGGCCGGACTTGGTGATCCGAATCCGCTTGAGGAGTCCTTTGTTGGGCTTGTTCTTCGGCATCTGCAACTACTCCGTAGGGGTCCCGCGCCCTGATGGGCGAGCCGCGGAGTGTAGCAGGAAGCGAATGCTGCTGGAAGGCCCAGCCTCGGCCGGCCGCGTCCGGAGACGGGCTCAATGGGCCAGGAAGAGCTCGATCGGCGCGGGGCCAGCCCCCGGATCCACTCCCCAGATCCGATCGCCTCCGACGTGCTCGGCCGGAAGATCCTCGGTGTGACCATCTGAGAACAGCACGCTCGGGCGGTCGATCAGGCGTGCATGCCACCGAACGCCCTCCATCGCCTCTTCGTAGCCCACCCCCTCCAGCAAGCCGGCCAGCGCAGGGTTGCGGTCTCCGGCGAGAATCACCTGTCCGTGGGCAAGATGTGGCTCGTGGCCAGCGGCCAGCACCGCACACGAGAAGCCGCCCCGACCGGCGCCAGGCCGTCGGGGGTTCCGCATGCAGCGAGGATCAAAGAAGTCCTGTGCGGCGACAATCTCGAGATCGATCATCTTGGCGGGTCCACCGTCGAGCAGACGCTCGACCGGTTTCTGGGCGTCCTTGAGCGGGGTGTCGCCCGTCGTGTCCTGAAACGCCGAGCGCCCCGCATGCAACTCGCCGAGGTTGTTTCGAGCGCCAGCGGACATGGCACGGTCGCGGGCAGTGGTCCCGAACGACCAGATCGTCGCGGTCGCCATGGCCAGGACCGCAGCGACGGCCAGCGCCTCAGCGATTCTGAACCGAAGCCCGCGACCCATCATCACCGGATGGTTGTCCATCCGCATGCGGTCGCGACGATCGTCCTGGGCGCGGCGAATACGGGCCATCGTTGCATCAACCAGCGTCTGCTGGTCTTCGTCATTGAGTTCGTCGGTGGTGTACTGCTCGAGCAGCGAGAGGAGTGACACAGCCGCCCCTCCACGGGCTCTCATGTCTCCGTCGAGATTGGCCGCAATGGCCGGGTCAAACCCACCGCTTGCAAGTTGGTCGAGCGCGGCGGCATCTGCCGAGGAAATCGTGACCGGGGTGTTCGTCGGATCGCTCATTGGGGCGTGGTCTCTTCTTCGCCTTCTACAGTCGCTGACCAGGATCGCGCAAACGCCGCCACTGCAGCATGAAGCCTACTCTTGACGGTGCCCAGAGGAATCTGCAACGTCTCGGCGATCTGGCTGTAACTCATCTTCTGAAAGTAGCTCAATAGGATGATTTCACGGAGGTGATGTGGCATGGCATCAACGGCATTTCGAACGCGAGCGGCAAGCTCGGCCCGCTCCAACCCCTCGGTCGGAGGGGCACCGTCCCCTTCAAGCAGGTCGATCACGCCACCGGCGTCACCGTCCCTTCCGATCGGCGCGTCCAGCGACATCGCCTTGCGGCGAGATTGCCGCCGGTGCCAGTCGCGTGCCTTATTGACCGCAATCGTGTAGAGCCAAGGCTTGAAGCGGCGGGCGAGATCGAAGGTGTGCGCCGACTGATGGACCTGCAGGAAGGCCTCCTGGAAAATGTCGTCCGCCGTCGTACGTGAGCCGGTCACCCGTGCCAGATAGGGCACGAGTTCTCTGGCGTACCGCCGGACGAGCGCGGGGAAGGCGTCCTCGTCACCAGCCAGGTGGGCCTCCAGGAGGGCCTCGTCGCTCTGGGTGGACACCGATTGCACCGCTGTTGGGCACTCCGTGACCGCGCGGTGCGGTCGGCCTGAAAGCAGCGCCCGAGCCTCCTCAAGCACCGCACGGCCGATCATAGCCGGTGCGTCTGCAAGTGGACAGACCGACACCATGGGCTGCATCTCAAGTGCAAGCATCCCATCGATACCTCCCCTACCTGAGCCGGGTTCTGACATTCTGTCAAAAGGCTTCGAGAAGGACGCCACGCCCTCGGTGCTACCATCCCACGCCATGGGCGTACCAATCAGCCAGATGTGGACCGTGGCGAGTTACGTACTCGGGAAGCGGCTTCGAGGCCGTCGAAAGTATCCGCTGGTCCTGATGCTGGAGCCCCTGTATCGATGTAATCTCGCCTGCGCTGGGTGCGGCAAGATTCAGTATCCGGCCCACATCCTCCGCAAAGACATGCCGCTCGAGGACGCCCTGCAGGCCGTGGACGAATGCGGAGCGCCGATGGTGTCGATTCCGGGTGGCGAGCCGCTGCTGTACGGCCACATCCGCGAACTCGTCGATGAACTGGTCAAGCGGAAAAAGTACATCTACCTCTGCACCAATGCGATCCTGCTGAAGGAGAAGCTGGAAGCCGGGTGGTTCAAGCCGACGAAGTACCTGACCTTTTCGGTACACATGGATGGGCCGAAGGACGACCACGACTTCGCGGTCTGCCGAGACGGCACCTACGACAAGGCGATCGCCGGCATTGGCAAGGCCGTCGAGATGGGCTTCCGCGTCACGACGAACACCACGCTCTTTGACGGCGCCGACCCAAACGCGATTCGAGTCTTCTTTGACCAGATGATGGACGCTGGCGTCGAGGGCATGATGCTCAGCCCCGGCTACGCCTACGAGGCAGCGGCGGACCAGTCGAACTTCCTCGGACGGCGGAACACCAACGCACTCTTCGACATGCTGCTCTCCAATCGCAAGAAGCGGTGGCGGTTCAATCAATCACCGCTCTTCCTCGAGTTTCTCATGGGGAAGCGGACCTACGACTGCACGCCCTGGGGCAACCCCACGTACTGCCTCTTCGGCTGGCAGAAGCCGTGCTACCTGCTCGCCGACGGGTACGTCGATTCCTTCGATGAACTCATGCAGGAGACTGCGTGGGCCGACTACGGCTACGAGTCGGGCAACCAGAAGTGCGGAAACTGCATGGTGCATAGCGGGTACGAGGCCACCGCCGTCGATCACACCTTTGCGAGTGTCGGCGGGCTCTGGGGCACGATCAAAGCGATGCTGCTGAGCACCTATCCAAGCCGTGCCGCGGCGCAGGCGCTGGAAGACGAAAAACTCAAGCCACACGGCCCGGAGGTCCATCTGGTGCAGTTGGGTCTGGATGTGGACGCGCTCAGCCGGGCCAAACAGCAGCAGGCCGAAGCAGTTTCGGCTTCGGCGTAGGGGAAGCGGCATGCACTGGTGGGTTCACGGCGTGTATGAGCAATTGGGCATGGTCGCCCTGTTGAGCTGGATCTTCTGGGTGCTCTTCTCGATCACCCTTCACGAACTGGCACACGGCTGGACCGCGATCTGGGAAGGCGACCAAACGCCGATCGAAACCGGCCACATGACCGGCAATCCCGTGGTGCACATGGGCGGATTCTCGCTCATTGTCTTCGCGCTCATCGGCGTCGCATGGGGATTGATGCCGGTTTCGCCGGGACGGTTTCGGCACCGCCGCTGGGGCGACGCGATCGTGTCAGCGGCGGGCCCCCTGATGAACCTGGGCCTCGCCGCCCTGTGCCTCACCACCCTCGGCGTGTGGATGCGGGTTGATCCCTCCATGCCGCTTCCAGCGATCTGGACGCCAGATGGCGCGGGGGTGTGGCCGGATGCGTCTGCATTTCAGCGGAACGCCGGACTGTTTCTCGCGTTTGGAGGCTGGCTCAACCTGGTGCTGTGCGCGCTCAACCTGCTGCCAATCCCGCCGCTCGACGGCTCACGCATTCTCGCCGCCTGCTCCCGAACGATCCGACAGCTCTACCACCACCCGAATGCGGGGCTTGCGGGCCTGGTCTTCTTCTTCCTGGTCGTGACCACCAACATGTTCGACTGGGCGTTCGCTGCCCTCAGTCGGGTCGCTGCCCACTATGTCGCCCTGATTGCCACTGCGGGCGCGTAGAAACCGCGACCAGCCAGCTGCAGGCTCAGACAGCGTTGGCTGAAGCGTGCACGCAACTCGATCAGTCGTGATCGTGCCCGTCATGATCATGATCGTGCCCGTCATGATCGTGGTGGCCATGCCCGTGGTGATCGTGATCATGCCCGTGGTGACCATGTCCGTGATGACCATGTCCGTGATGATCGGCATCACCGCGCTCACGCTCGTAGATGATCTCCATGACCTTGAAGTCGCGGCCGTCATCGGCCTTCATGTACATGGTCGAGACGAAGCGATCGTGATGGTCAAAGGTCTCGGAGCCCCACATGATCGCGGGGCCCTTGATGGGATCGGTCATTGTGACCTGCCACTGCATGGAGCCGCGCTCCATGTGCCCCTTGCCCTGCATCATTCCCGTCGAGAGGTTGTCGATCCACGTGAACTCGTACTGACCGGTCTTGTTGTTGAACCCGGTGATGCCCAGGCCCTCGAACCGCATGCCGTGCGAATGGCTCTGGTACTCCTGCACGAGAAACCGGCCATCAAACATCATGCTGAATTCAGACTCACCCCATGACTCATCGACCGGCGAATCGGGAGACTGCCAGTGACGTACAAGGCACTTCCAACTCCCCACACGACTGGCCAATGCGGCCTGGCCCGGGCCGGGCGTTGCATATTCCATCCAGGCCTTCATCATCTCGGGCGACATCGCAGCCGCCATCTCATTGCTGGCCGGGTGTTCGGTCGTGTCCTGGGCCTCAGCGGCAGCCAACAGGCCTGCCGCGATCAGCGCCGCGGTTGGCGCTGTGATCCATCGTGTCCTTCGCATGGCGTGTCCTCCTATGGGGATGCTCCGCGCCGCCCCATGACAGCGCGCGGCCAAACCGTAGCAGCAGGTCGGAATCGGAGAAGCAGGTCGCTTTGGCGGTTCTCGGCCGGCACGCGGGGCATGGCCAGCGGTCCTGAACCCAAGATGGATTCCGCCGCGGCCCCGATCGCCACCAGGTCCCACCGCCGCAGCGGGTCGTGAAGCCGCATGCCGCCCGGAACCACCCTGAGCCCGAGAAAGACGCCCCTGGGCCCCCGCCTGCATCGCCCCAGCGTCACGGCACGCGGGCTCAACCCCCGAATTGCTGCTACCATCCGCGATTCGTCCCTGCGGCGAAGCACCCCCCCACAGTTGGCCGAGGCTCCGGCCGGCTCCCGGTGGTGCCGGGCGTCCGAATGACTCACGCGAGTCTTGGCGACCCGAGCGGCAGGCAGTGCACAGGAGGAGCCACATGGTCGTACTGCGACTGAAGCGTATGGGACGCCGGCACCGTCCCTTTTACCGACTCAATGCGATGGACAAGCGGGCACCCCGCGATGGCCGCGTCATCGAGGAACTGGGCTGGTTTGACCCCCTCGTCGAGGACGACAAGCAGCTCTGCCTCAAGGCGGATCGCATCAAGTACTGGCTGAGCGTCGGCGCACAGCCCAGTGACACGGTCAAGTCGCTGCTCAAGCGGATCGATGTCGATCCGACCCCGGGCAAGAAGGCCTGACCCCTTGGAAGTGCTCGCGCCAAGCGTGCACTTTCAGTCGGAACTCCCGCGATGCGGATTGACATCCTGACGTTGTTTCCCGCCATGTTCGAGGGACCGCTTGAGACGAGCATCCTCGGACGCGCCCACGAGGCGGGCGTGCTTGAGACCCATGTCCACGACATTCGTGACTGGGCCGACAACAAGCACAACAAGGTCGATGACCGACCCTTCGGTGGAGGCCCCGGCATGGTGTTGATGTGCCAGCCCCTGTACAACGCGGTGCTGGCCGTCGAGAATATGGACCCCAGGCGAGCGCAGCGTGTGCTGCTCACGCCACAAGGAAGGAGAACCACGCAGACCACGGTCGAGACGCTGGCAACCCAGGAGCGATTGCTTCTGATCGCCGGACACTACGAAGGCATCGACGAGCGGGTCATCGAGACCCTCGCCCCGCTGGAACTCAGCATCGGCGACTACGTCCTGAGTGGCGGCGAACTGCCCGCGCTCGTCCTCGTCGACGCCATCACCCGGCTTCTCCCGGGCGCCCTCGGGCACGAGGACTCCGCCTCGGAAGATTCGTTCAGCGTCACCGACGAGACGGGAAAACCCCTGCTCGACACGCCCCACTACACCCGACCCAGAATCTGGGAAGGCAAGGAAGTGCCGGAGATCCTGCTCTCCGGCGACCACGGCGCCGTCGCCCGCTGGCGGCACGAGCAAAGACTCTCCCGAACGGTCAACCGACGACCCGACCTGCGTGAACCATCGCCCACCGAGGGCGACTGACCGAGACACCCCAGACGTGACCCCTGGGCAGAACGACCCAAGTCGCGGCGGCCGACGGCCGAAAGCGAGAATGACCATGAGCAAGCAACAGATCATCGAAAGCGTGACCGAGGGACAGCTCAAGCGTGACTTCCCGGTCTTCAGCGTGGGCGACACGCTCGACGTGCACGTCCGCATCATCGAGGGTGACAAGGAACGCGTGCAGGTCTATCAGGGTGTCCTGATTGCCGAGAAGGGTCGCGGCGTCAATCGCACGATCACCGTGCGCCGCATTGTCGCCAACGAGGGCGTCGAGCGCATCTTCCCCCTGCACTCGCCCCGCATCGCGAAGATCGAGGTCGTCAGACGCGGCGACGCCCGCCGGGCGAAGCTGTACTTCCTGCGCGATCGGGTCGGCAAGTCACGCCGTCTTCGCGATCAGCGCAGAGGTCTCAAGCACGTCTGAGCTGCGGCGCAACCGATTGGTCGCAGGTCGCCACCTCGGCAGCACCAGGCTTCCGATGCGAGCCTGCCGCGAAGCGAAGCTTCCTGCGGGTCAGTTCCAGCCGCCGCAACGCAGCTCTGGCCTGCGTGATGGCCGCAGTGTGGTGGTGGTTCGATCGACCCATGACACCCTCCTCACGGGCCTCTCATGCCCATGCAAGGGTGCTCATCGGGTGGATCTGGAAGCCAGTTGAGCGGGATTCGCCGATCAGCCCGACGTGTCTGGCCCAGGATCGAGCGGGGCATCGAGCATGGCGGCCGCCTCCCCCGCCGCCTCGTCGTAGATCGTCGCCAGAAGCCCGCTGAGCGGGAACTTCCCGCCGAGCGTCGACGGTCCGAGCCGCCGAAGCAGCGCGTGCCGAACGTGCGGTTCGCGGTCAATCTGATCCACGTGCGCATGTGGTCGCCACCACGTTTCCAGACAGTCTGCCAGCGGACGACCGGTGGCGAGATCGATGTCGATGTCAACGGGCGGATGGGCGACACTCTCACCGGTCGCCCGAAGCGCCCGATGGTTTCCGATGCGTTCCACGAGCGTCGCGCTCGGCATCCCGCGGACCATCAGAATGGCCAGTGGGTCTCGGTGCAGTCGCTCCGCTGCAATCCACGCAAGTGACGCAAGACGCCAGCCGTCACGGCGTCCCGCGTCCTTCACCGTCCCGTCAATGTCAGACGCAGCCGGGATGATCGGCGTGCCGCATCCACAGAAGAGATCCTCCAGGCCTTCAGGCACGGCACCTTCCAGCAACTTGGCTGCCCACACAGCTTCGCACGCCATCGCCTCGATCAGCCGCTTCCATCCGGCATCGTCGATCAACGTGAGCGCGATGGAGACGTCGCGTGGAGGCTCGCCATCGGCCTGCACGGGCCCGGCAATGCGGCCGCACTCCACCGTGAGCGTGCGTACGGCGCCGTCCCGCGCCGCGAGAAGACCCTCCTGCATGGCGCGCTGTCCGACGATGGACTCAATGGCGCTGAGCCATGCCCCCGTAAACCGTCCATCCAACAGCACCTGCTCGTCAAGCTTGAGCTTGAGCCTGCCACCTCGACGGCGCGAAGGCCGCGGTGCCCTGCTTGAAACGTCCGCCCGACTCATGCCTCGACCTCCATGGCACTGCCCCGAAGAAGCAGCATGTCACGCAACTGCCCGCTGTCAAGTTCGGTCAGCCAATTGTCACCGGTACCGATGATCTGCTCGGCGAGTTGGGTCTTCTCCTCGATCATGCGATCGATTCGTTCCTCAAGCGTTCCCATACACACGAACTTGTGCACGTGGACGGTTCGCGTCTGCCCGATTCTGAACGCCCGGTCGGTGGCCTGTCGCTCGACGGCGGGGTTCCACCAGCGATCGAAGTGGAAAACATGGTTGGCGGCGGTGAGATTCAATCCCAGCCCGCCAGCCTTGAGCGAAAGCACGAAGACCGGCGCATCTCCCGATGGCGACTGGAACTCGTCGATCATCGCCTGCCGCCGCTTCATCGGCGTACCCCCGTGAAGAAAGAGCGAGCGGCAACCAAGGTCGTGCTCGATCATGGCCGAGAGCAGGCGTCCCATGCGGCGGTACTGCGTGAACACGAGTGCCCGCTCGCCCGTGGCAAGGACTTCGTCGAGCAGTGTCATGAGCCGGCGAGACTTGCCCGATCGCTCGGAGAGTCGCTGGACGGAAGCACCTTTCTCAACGGCTGCGATCACATCATCGCCCGACTCGGCGAGCTCGGGGTGATCGCAGATCTGCTTGAGCTTGGCGAGCATCGCGAGAATCAACCCTCGGCGCTGAATGCCCTCGGTCCGATCCACCTGGCCGATCATCGAGTCCACGACGGCGCGGTACAGCACGGCCTGCTCGGGCGTCAACGTGGCGTACTCCCGTGTTTCAACGCAGTCCGGCAGATCGTCGATGACATCCCGGTCGGTCTTGAGCCGGCGGAGTACGAAGGGCTGTACGAGATTTCGGAGCGATGCCGCCGCGTTGGCGTCGCGGTGCCGCTCGATCGGCCGGGCGAAGCGACGGCGGAAGTCCGGAGCCGCTCCGAGGAACCCGGGATTGCAGAACTCCATGATCGACCACAACTCGCTCAGCCGGTTCTCGACCGGCGTTCCGGTCAGGGCAATACGCCGAGAGGCGTCCAATGAACGAATGGCCCGCGCCTGCTTTGTCGGCGGGTTCTTGATGTACTGAGCTTCGTCCAGAACCACGCGATGCCAGCTGACATCGCCAAGCGTCTCTGCATCTCGAGCGACGAGCGCGTAGGTGGTGATCGTGACGTCCGCGTCCTTCGCCTGAACCGCAAACGCTTCCCCGAGCGGGCGGTCCGGGCCGTGCTGAACATGCGTACGAAGTTCGGGCGCGAATCGGGCAAGTTCACGCTGCCAGTTGCCGACGACCGACGTCGGGACGACGAGCAACGTTGGGCCAACCTGGTCATGGTGGGCACGCTCGTGTTGCAAAAGCGCGATCAGTTGCACCGTTTTGCCAAGGCCCATGTCGTCGGCCAGGCACCCGCCCAGCCCGAATCGATCCAGAAAGCCGAGCCAGTTCAGGCCCGTCCGCTGATACGGGCGGAGCGTGCCTGTAAACAGCGCCGGCTGCGAGAGATCCTCGACACCCGTGTCCACCGGGCCCTCCAGGAGCGCGGCGACCCAGCCAGTGGCGTCCACACCCAGAATGGCCAGACCTGTTTCGTCTTCACATGCATCCGATGCAACTCGCATGGCCTCAAGCAGCGAGGTCTCGAGCAATTCCTGCCCCTCCAGCAGGTCAATCGCCTTGGCCAGTTGCTTCTGGTCCACCTCGATCCACCGGCCATCGACCTGCACCAACGGCGTCTGTTGATCACGGAGGCGTCGCAGCGCCTCCAATGACAAGGGTTGATCTCCAACCGCGACCTGCCACCGATACCGCACGGTTGACTCCATGCCGCGAGGCGGACCGTCCATGTCGTCCTGGTCTTCGCTTTCGATCACCATCCGAACGCCCAGCGTGTTGGCCTGCCCGCCCCACCAGGACGGCACCGACACGATGCATCCGGACTCCTCCAGCAGCGGCCGGAACTCCCCAAGCAGCGACCATGCGTCTCGGGTGGACAAGGGCATCTCGGCCGGCGTCGCGTACGACAGCAAGGGCTCCAGCACCGGCCACAACTGGGCGGCGCGGCCGAGTTCGGCCAGCAGCACGTCCTGTGGGTCACTCTCACCGGAGAGTTGAACAGCTTCGGGGCTTGCCTTCCAGACATCCTGGGCCGTCACATACCGGGCAGCATCGCCTACTGCAGAGAGGCCGAGCGTCAGGTGCCACGCTTCGACGCCTTCAGTCGGCGGATGCACCTCCAGCCGCAATCGCAGCGCCTGCCCTGACGCGAAATCGTCCAGCCTCGCAATCCAGGACCGAGCCGCCCGCATGAGCTTGACCGTGTCCTCGCCCTCCAGCGAGAGCGCCTGATCGCCGTCGAGCAGGCCACCCAGCCACTGCACGTGTGGGTCGCCCGCATCGCGACCGTCGATCGCGTCGATGAAGTCTTCCCGGTGCAGCATGGTTCGGATGAGGTCGTCCGTCATCGCCTCAAGGGCCGCCTCCAGTCGAGGCCACGCCGTTTCGCCCAGGTCATCGTCCACACCGCGGGCCACGGGAGGCATGGCGGACAAGAGCATGGTCAGCCGGCCCGCCGCTTCCTCGTCCTGAAGCCAGGGCCGCCAGACGGCACGCAGCCGGCCATCGCCGTTGCGGCGGAGCGAAGGGACAAAGCGCTGGGCCTCGCACCGGTCGGCCACCAGTCGGGCAACCTCCGCCCAAAAGAGCAGGTCGTAGCCGGGGTCTTCCTCGAATGTGATGTCGCCCGAGGTCACCGCCAGGAGGAACCGCATGGCTTCGGCGGGAGACAGACTTCGCGTACCAACGCGGAACCGCGCCAGCCACGGCTCGCCGCTCCGATCAACACCGCCGACGGAGGAGGCGAGCCGATCACTTGGAAACGGGCCGAAGAGGTTTCTTGGCAGGCGAAGCACGCACTCGTCGTCTCTGCCCATCGCAGCCGCCGGGCCAAGCACGCCGACAAACTCCGACCGCCGCGCTCCATAGGGGTGCCAGGGATACGACGTGTTGGGCGCGTCGGCGGCCGGTTTGGGTTCCCTCCGCCCGCTCAACAGCCGCCAACGATC
>CAZSSV010000063.1:0-11273 GCA_964609425.1 uncultured Isosphaeraceae bacterium
ACTGGCCGTTATCAGCAGTATCGCGCCACATAACGCGCCTCCCCCGCCCTCGTAGAGAGCGGCGCGAAACCCCTACACCCCTGCAACGGCGGGGTTTCTGGGGATGCTCCGGTGAGGCTGGGAACGCGATTCAGGTCAATCGGGAACGCGGCAGGGATCTACCTGATGGATTGGCCTGAAGCGCCGGTCACCAGAGAAGGCGATATCAGATCGGCTGAAAGTTGTTCTCGAGGAAGTTCTCGAGGCGTGGTTCAGCATTGACGACGATCAGGTGGGATCCCTGCTCAGTGTTCATCACTCGGGTGAGACCTGTGTACACCGCATTCCAGTAGTGCCTCTCAAAGGTGCTCTTCATTTCATCCGGGTCGACATAGCCAAGCTCGGGGATGCCAAGGACTACGCAGGGAGACTCCCAGCCTTGAAACGACTGGATGGTCGATCCCTTGGTTTCGCCGCTTCCCGGCCAGAAAGACATCTTGTTGCGCTTTCGCATTGCGTGGCCCTGGGCGAACACGGACGTTGTGTGGTCCTGCCAGCCAGGGGAGAGTTCGATGAGGTTGGCGAGGGTCTCCAGTCCGGTTTTGTGGTGCCAAAAGACGAATGCGATGTCGCCCGGGTGGATGTCGAGATCCTGAGGGAGACGGTTGACGAGTTCGGCGACTGCTGCCGCCAAACTTTCTGAACCGTTGATGTTCCGGTACAGGAGCTTGCAGGTGATCAGTTCGGCCCGCGGGTCGGCGACAGGAAGCTCGACGTCGGGGTCGACAAGGAACTCCTCGCAGTACCTGTGGAGCATTGGGATGATGGATTTGGGAAGCCGATAGCTGTATTCGAGTGTCACCGGTTCCCCTCTGAATCCAGGCATTCGTTCGTCGGTCCATGAGGGGGAGTCGAGGTAGAGGGATTGTGTCGGGTCGTAGGCGACCATGAGGTCGCTGTCCTCGGACCGGAGAACCTTTTCGATGTAGCCAAACCAGTCGGCGTCAATGTTCTGGGCCTCGTCGATGAGGATCCGGTCGAAGACGCTTACCCGGGTAGACCGTTCTGCGGGCCAGCCACGGGTCTCCAGTGCCTCTTCTACGACGCCCTTGACCCACTCGCTTGGGTAGTGGGGATAAGTCGCTGCGATGCCCTTGCGAAGTTTCTTTTCGTAGCCAGTCTCACGGCAGACCTGCGCGCACCATTCGTGGAGGTACAGGAACTGGACGTTGTCGCGGATTGCCTTGCTCACCTGTCGCGGGTCAGTGCCGGCGGGTCGGTACCTGACAGCGAGATCTCGGAGGTGGTGCCGCTGAGTGATGTTATTGACGACGATCAGGGCCTTGAGGCCCTGGAGAGCTGCATCCGCGGCGGACGCTGCTAGGAGCACGCTCTTGCCGCTCCCGGCCGCACCGCGAACCCGGCGCCGCGAAATAGGTTTGCGAATGAGTTCCCTCTTCCTCTTGTCGAGTGTGATGGGCTTTCTCTGCTGCACCGAGGCTTCCTGCTCGGTCAGGAGGGACTCCATCCGCTGACGTGTCCGGGTCTTCAATGGCGCCTGCAGTTCAGGTGTGAAGGCAAGCGGGAAGATGTCTTCGACCCTGCCGTCGCGCAGAGCCTCCATGCCGACGAGCCGGAACAACTGCCTGTGCTTCTTGTCATCGGTCAGGACCATCCGGCCGAGTGCCTTCAGCATCGGGTGGTCTTCCGGGTAGTTGGTCATCACGACGACCGCGGTCACGAATCGGTGAGCTGGCTCGTCGCCGAAGAAGGCGCCTTGGACCTCCTCCCGATAGCCGATTACCTGACCAACCGGGTTTCTGGTGACGTACCAATCCTCACCCGGCCCTGACCGGGCGAGCAGAGCGTCCTCGTCACTCCCGTACTTGAACTCACGTGCCGACGGCTTCCAGTCCTTGACCTCAAAGACGCCAACACCGACGTCGGGGTTGTAGGCCACGACATCAGGCCGCATATTCCACAGTTGCGCTTGAACGGCAATGGTCCAGCCATCAGGAAGGGTGTCGTCGAGCAACTCTGCAAGCGCTAGTTCCCCAGGCTCCAGTGGAGTGCGAAGCGCGTGCCATTCGCTCCGATCGGGAATCGTGCGTGGCAGCGACATTGGTTCCTCTACACCTCTAGAGAACGCTCTCGTGCCGCTTCGCCGCTCCCGTCGATGGCTTCAACGAGTCGGCCTTCGTCGAAGCGGAGTTCGTGGACGAGTTCGTAGATGGACAGGTCCGGAACGTAGCCAAAGCTTCCGAGGATCTCCCCGCCGCCGAGTACGAGCCGTCCCGTGTAGGGCATTGGAAGTTCGAGCTTGCGGTAGGCGAGTTCGCCCCACTCGTTGGCCACAACTGGGAAGTGGCCACCTATCGAGGGTGGCGGGGAGTCCGGGTCGATCCAGCACTCCAGGTCGCGCAGCAGCAGATCGCCGTACTTGACGACATAGGTGGCGAGGTAGCCACTCCAACACGCCGTGTGCGGTGGCCGCAGTTCCGAATCGAGTTGTTCGGGGTCGAACAGGCCTTCGCCGTCAGCGACCACGAGTTCGTACTTGCGGCGCTTGTAGAGGACCCGGTCGGGTTGCTGGACCGTCATGGAGCGGGCTCGCCTGCTCTGCTGTAGACGTACTCGTAGACGAGTCCGCACTTGGTGTTGTACAGGTCGGGTTCGTAGACGTCGGGTAGTTGATCGAGGTGGGTTTCGAGGGCGACCTTGACCCGGGCGCGACCTTCCTGGTTCTTTCGCCAGTCAAGTACGAGTGCTTCTTCGATGTGGGCGAACAGTTCGCGTGCGAGACCCTTGACCTGGGCCTGCTGTTCGTCGGTGAGTTCGGGTTCCGGTTTGGTGAGCAGGTCGAAGACCGCGAGTTGTTCCTCGGTGAGGTCTTCGGTGACGAGGCGTTGTTCGTATTCGTCGAGTTCGCCGACCAGGGCGCGGAGCCGGCGGAGGAGTTCTTCGATGTTGACCGAGCCGTTGTTGTAGGCCTCGACGAGGTTCTCGAACTTCTCGGCGAGTTCCTCGTAGGTGGGGTTGGTTCGGGCGATGCGGCTGGTGCGTTCGGCGAGGAGTTGCTTGATGCGTTCGGCGGCGGTGTAGCGGCGCGTCGTGGCTTCTTGGAGGGCGTCCCAGTCGACGCCGGACAGGTCGACGATGCGTTCCTCGTCGGGGAGGTCCGGGATGAGGAACCCTTCGGTGGCGATGGACTCGTCCAGCAGGACGTTGATGCGTTCCATCACCTCTGAGATGTCGGCGGCGGGTGTGGCGAGTTGTACCCGTTTGACGATCATGCGCAACGCCGAGGCGACTCTCGAGAAGGCGAAGGCGTCCGGGTTCGGCAGGGCTGCCCGGTAGATGCGCATGAACCGGTTGGTGCGGTTCACGAAGCTGCGGCGTTCCTCCTCGCCGGCGGCGAGGACCAGTTCGGCGGTGTCGGCGAGTCGTTTGGCGTAGTCGAAGCCTTCGGCGGCGATGAGGGCGTCGATGTCGGCTCCGTAGCCGACCAGGCTGGCTCTGAGGTCGGCTTCGGCTTCGGTGAGGGCGGCGACGAGTTCTTCTTTGGGGAGTACGAGGTCGTCGGCGCTTCCACCCGACGGTGCGCCGTAGATGGCGAGTGCCTGTTCGAGGCGGCGGAACACGCCGACGTAGTCGACGATCAGGCCGGAGTGCTTCTCGGCGAACACCCGGTTGGCCCTCGAGATGGTCTGCATGAGGGTGTGGTTGCGCATCGGCTTGTCGAGGTAGATCGTCGAGCAGGACGGCACGTCGAACCCGGTGCACCACATGGCGCACAGGAACACGAGCCGGAACGGGTCGTCGGGGTCCTTGAACTTGCCTCCGAGGTCCTCGGTGACGATGCGGTGCCGGTGCGGGGCAATGTCGATGCCGCGCTGGTTGAACTCGTCGACCTCGCCGGTCGAGTGGGAGATCATCACCGCCATGTCGACGTCTTCCATGAACTCGATGCGCGACGCCACCCGTTCGCGTTCGGCACCTTCCCCCATTGCCTCGAGTTGGGCCTTCAGTTCGGCGAGTCGGATATCCCAGCGGACGCGCACCAGGTCGTGCATGCGAACGGCGGTGGCCTTGTCGTATGCGACGTACATGGCCTTGCCGTGGAACACCCGTGTGCAGAAGTGCTCGACGACGTCGTCGGCGATCTTTTCGAGGCGTTCGCTGCGGGTGATGAGGTGTCGAAGTTGGGAGAACTCGCGGGACAGTTTGCGGTCCTGGTCCTCGTCGAGGTCGGCTTCCTCGATGACCTTGATGAGGTCGTCGGTGAAGTTGTCGTTGTCGATCTGGAGTTCCGGGATCCGGTTCTCGTAGAACAGCGGGACGGTGGCCCGGTCGGCGACCGAATCCCGGAAGGTGTATCTCGACACGTACTTGCCGAACACCTCTCTGGTGAGTTCCTCTTCGGCGATCAGCGGGGTGCCGGTGAAGCCGAGGAAGCTGGCGTTGGGTAGCGCCTGACGCATGTTGGCCGCCAACTGGTCGTACTGGGACCGGTGCGCCTCGTCGGTGATGACGACAATGTCGTCGCGGTCCGAAAGGACCGGCATGTCGGTGCCTGGTTCGGTCTGGAACTTGTGGATCAGGGTGAACACGTACCGGTGGTTCTCCGACAGCAGTTGGCGCAGGTGCGCCGACGTTTCGGCCTGGACGTGGCCGCCGGTGATCGCTCCGGCTGTCTGGAAGGTCCCGTAGAGCTGGTCGTCGAGTTCGATGCGGTCGGTGACCATCACGAACGTCGGACTGCCAGGCCGCTTGCGCAGCACCTGCTGGGTGAAGAACAACATCGAGAGGCTCTTGCCGGCCCCAGTGGTGTGCCAGAACACGCCGAGGCGCCCTTCGAGTTCTTCGAGGCGGTCGTAGGCGTCCATGGCGTTGGAGACGCCGAGGTACTGGTGGTTCTTCGCTACCCGCTTTTCCAGGTCACCGCGTTCTTCGACGAACGCCGTGTAATTCTCCACGATGTCAAGCAGACGGCTACGGGAGGCGACCGCGTCGAGGGCGACCGGGAGGGCCAGTTCACCTTCTTCGTCTTCGGAGTCGACCTTGCGCCACTCGCTGAAGTGCCCCCACGGGGCGTAGGTGGAACCGACCTTGGTCTCCGGGCCGTTGGACAGCAGCATCAGGCCGTTGAACCAGAACAGTTGCGGGATCGCTGCCCGGTAGTCGGTGACGTTGACGGTGTAAGCGGACTCGACAGCGATCTGTGGAGCCTTCAGTTCGATGAACAGCAGCGGGATCCCGTTGACGAAGCAGACAACGTCGGGTCGTTTGCGGCCCAGTTCGCGGCCCGGTAGGCCGTCCATCCACAGTTGCGACACCGCCAGCCAGTCGTTGGCGTCCGGGGTGTCCCAGTCGACGAACCGGACCCGGAAAGATTCCTCGTCACCGCCGTCGTTCTTGACTGTCTCCCGGGCGCCGTCGCGCAACAGGGTCCACTTCTCGTGGTTCGCCCGCACCGGATCCAACCCTGGCCGGGCCTCGCAGAGTTTCTGGACCGCCAGACTGCGGGCCGACTCAGGCACCTCGGGGTTCAACCGGTCAACGGCCTCGACGAGTCGGTAGGTGAGGACCGGTTCGGACTCGCGGTCGCGGCCCAACGACCCGCCCGGGCCGAACGTCTCCTCCAACCCCGACGTCTTCGCCCAGCCCAGACCGGTCAGATGGGCGAGAACTGCCTCCTCAAGGGCTGCCTCGTCTTGGCCGGCCACAACTCAGCCCACCGTTTCGAGGTCCAACTTGAGATCCGAGATGTCCAGGTCACCCGAAACCAGACGAGGCAGGAGTAGATCCCTGGCCTCTATAAGGCGGGAGTTGGTTCGGATCAGTTGTTTCGCCAGTTCAGTCAACGGCTTTACGGCCTCTTCGAAGGCCTGACTAACCGACTCTGTCGGTCGAGGAATGGGATAGCGCATGAGTACATCCATGTTCGCTCTTGGCATCTTTGTGCCGTTTGCGGAGGCTGACGCTTGGGCGATGAAGTCGTCACTGGAGACAACGGACAGCAAATGAGCGGAGCCAGAATCCCGAACGGGCCTCAGGACAACGGCATCAGTCGAGCAGTATCCGCTGAACGGAGCTTCAACCACCTTGTGGAAGTGGGGCCGAATCTTGCCAAAGAGGACGTCACCGTCTCGAAATGTTGCCCGTCGACTACCAACTTCGGTGGCCAAATCCCAGTCGGCCAATGTGGTTGAGCGACGAGGAAGATGTTCCAGACCAACGAGCGGGCTGCCACTAGGAATCGATGCTGGGTCGACCGTGTCTTTCACGACCTCCGCTAGATCTCTAAGCGTCTCCACCCGCCAGTGCTCAGGAATCGGTCCAAGCTCGGAATCAACCAGTGGCACGTCCTCATACCCCGGGTACTGGAAGTTCACGAACCACTCCCGGTAAAGGAGCCGTGCAATCTCTTCCAGGAGTTCGATCCGCCGCCGATTGTTGTCGATCAAATCATCGATCGAACCGAGGACAGTCGATACCTGACGCTGGGTCTTTATGTCTGGCAGATGGAGATCGATCTCTAGGAGCGCGCTCTGACGGATGCCAAACACCGTCGATCCAGTAGCACGGCGGAGCAGAGCTGTCTTCCCCTCAGGACTCTGCAGGTAGTAATGAAGGAAACGCGGGTCAAGAACCTCCGGGTTGGCCCGCAACGCGAACAGACGTTGGCCGAGACTCAGACGCACCTCTAACCGCATGAACGCCGTCTCGCCCAGCGGTGCCTCCGATGTCAATAAGACGTCGCCTGCCCTGAGCGGCACCGGCATCCAACGTCGGTAGGCCTCCTCATCTATGAATCGCTGTTCGCGATCGAGGTCGAGTCGTCCGTTCTTGACCAACTTGGCAGAGATCACCTGAATCCCAGTGTCTGCCCAATCAGTCCCCATCTTCTTGGGCGTCTTTCCACGATGATCAATGACCTGATCGAGGACTTCAGCCATCTGGTAGTGAGTTCGATCAATCAATCGAATATCCCCGTCACAGCAGCATCAATCTTGGCTCGCAGAACGGCAGCTTCGTCACTGAGCCTCGTGAACTCCTCGTGCAGTTCTTCCAGCCTCTCCCGGAAGTCGACGTCGTCGTCAACTACGCCGATGCCGACGTAGCGGCCGGGGCTAAGCGACCAGTCCTGCTCTTCGATCTCGTCAATGTGGACAAACCGACACAACCCGGGCACGTCGGTGTAGGTACCGTCAGGGAAGTGTTCGTCGAGGAGTTCCTTGGTGCCGTCGTGTTCGGTGGTGGGTTCCCACTGCCAGAAGAGGCGTTGGATGTTGGTGAGGAACTCAATCTGGGCTGAGGTCCATTCCCGGTGGGCGCGGTCGACCTGGGTGTAGATCTTGCGGGCATCGATGAAGAGCGTCCAGTCGGCCCAGTCCTCCTCAGTCGCCTTTCCCTTGTCGAGGAACCAGAGGGTGACTGGCAGGGCAACGGTGTAGAAGAACTGCGGCCCCACTGAGACGATGGCCGACACGGCTCGGGTCTCGATGAGTTGTCGGCGGATCTCCATTTCCGAACTGCGGGCGTCTGACGCTCCGTTGGCCATGACGAAACCAGCCCTGCCGGTGTCGTTGAGCGCCGAGTAGAAGTTCTGAATCCACAGGTAGTTGGCGTTGTCCCGTGTCGGGATACCGAACGGGTACCGGGGGTCGTCTTCGAGTTCGGCCTTGACGACCTTGTCGACGTTGAACGGCGGGTTGGCCATCACGTAGTCGAACTCACCGACGCAGTCGTGCGAGTCCTCGTAGTAAGTGTTGGCTTCGCGAATATCACCGGCGAGTCCGTGAACGGCGAGGTTCATCTTGGCGAGCTTGACCGTCTCGGTGACTCGTTCCTGGCCGTAGATCGAGATGCGGTCGCCTGCAGCGTCACGGTGCTCTTCGACGAATCGAGCGGACTGGACGAACATGCCGCCGGACCCGCAGGCCGGGTCAAGGATCTTCTTGCCGCCAGCTGGTTCGATCATGCGGACGATCAACTCGACGATCGGCGTGGGGGTGAAGAACTCACCTCCCCTCTGGCCTTCCGACATGGCGAAATTGCCGAGGAAGTACTCGTAGATCTTTCCGAAGGCGTCGCCGCCAAGGTCTGATGGGATCTTCCTGTCGAACGCTCGGAGCAGTTCAAACAGAGTCCTGTTTTCGAACCGCTGGTAGTCCTTGGGGAGCACCCCGTCGAGGTCGGGGTTGTGTTCCTCGATCAGGCGCATCGCGTCGCTGATGGCCTGGCCGATGTCGGTGGCCTCCGGTAGGGCGAGGAGTGTGTCGAACTCGGCTTCGGATGGCAGGTAGAGGACCTTCTTGGCGTGGTAGTCGGCGGGTCCGACCTTTCTGCGCCCGGTTCCCGTTCCTTCGAGTTTCGCCCGGGCCTCGTCGAACTTGTCGTCGGCGAACTTGAGGAAGATCAGGCCCAGTACGGGGGTGGAGTACTCCGACGAGCTCAGGTTCGAGTTTGCGCGCAACTCGTCGGCAGTAGCCCACAGCGTCTGCTGGATGTCGTAGATGTCGGTAGCCAAGACGTTCAGCGTATGACCTTTGTCACGCGGCGGCTCGGGGCCAAACCGAAGCCGAAAAGGTGATCCGGAAACTATTGCCTCGTGGCGGGTTCTTCGGACGGTCTCGCCATGAAGAAAATGGCTGTCCACCGAACCCCTGACCTGGATCCGTCCGTGGTCGAGAAGATCCTGGCGCGCCACGAGGGCGAGCTTTCCGACCCGGTCGTCTACCGGGACGACCGACCCTTGGAATCAAAGGGATCTGCGACGCGACCCCCCCATATGGGGGGGTCAGAAACACACATATGCGGGGTATGTGGCGCTTGCGGGCCCATCGACGATGCCTCTGAGACATCGGAGCGGTTCGAGCAACTCACGTTCGAAGCCGCCGGCATCGGAGGTGAGGGCAATGGTTGAGCGTGTCGGTTTGGTCGAGGCAGCCGGGCGGGCGTTGCCGGACCTGTTGGCCGAGTTCGAACACGACGGTCGGACTGGTGGGCGGTTCGCCCGTGAGATCGACCGGTTCGTGGAGCGGGCGGTGATCGACGGCGTCGAGTTCATCGACGAGGTGACCCCCGGGGTGGTTGCCGGGTTCTGCGGTGAAGCGGTCCAGGGCCGGGACGGTTCGTGGCGAACACCGGCGGCGTCGACTCGTCGGACCCGGCGTGCCGCACTCCGGTGGCTGTTTCGGTGGCTGCGCCATCGCGGGGCCTGCGTGGTCGATCCGACGATCGACGTGAAGGTCTCAGAAGAGGCGGCGGCGCGGTCGCGTCCGTTGACCGACGTCGAGGTCGCCGAGTGCCGCCTGATGTCGGACCGGAGGCTGTCCCAAACCCGGTTGCCGGCGTGTTGGGCGTTGGCCGAGGCGACATTGACGACCGGGGAGATGTCCCGGGTGGTGGTCGGCGACGTGGACCTGGTGTCGGCCACGGTCGACGCACCGGGGTTGAGCCGTGGCCCTGCGGCGCGCACGGTGCCGTTGACCGGCTGGGGGGCCGAAGCGTTGGCCCGCCGCGTCGCAGAGCTCTTCGGTGGCGGGGGCGACGAGTCGACGCCCGTCGTGTACCGGTCGGGTCGTTCCCTCAACGGTGGCGGGGCGGCCGCCGGGCAGGCCGTCAACCGGATCCTGACCTACGCCGGGCTCGGTGGCGACCCGTCGGCGACCGCCAAGTCGGTCATCGCGTGGCGGGCCCGCAAGGCGTTCGAACAGAGCGGCCGCATCGAGACCGTGGCGCGCCTCATCGGCCTGGACTGGACGGCCGGACCGTGACCGCGGTGAAGCGGCGGCCCCGCAAACAGCTGAAACGGCTCGAGGACCTGACGCCGAAACAGTTCATGAAAATCCTCGTCGACAACCCGGCGTTCACCGCGATTGCCGACGAGATGCCCGAACCGGTCAGCCACGTCGACCGTTCCAGGGGCGGGCGCCTCGCCGAGTACCCGCCGGTGGTGTTCCTCGCCTTGGGTGCGCTGGCAGCCGAGACCGGCAGCATCCGCAGCGCCGTGCGGGCCCTGGAAGACATGTGGGACTGGATCCGCAAGCCGTTGCACGCGGCCGCTCCCGGCTACGCAGGCCTGCAACGCGGTTCCGGTTCGCCGACGAGGAGCCAGTTCGTCCGCTACCGGGACCTGTACCTACAAGGCGACAGCGACTACGCCACCGTCCACGACGAAGCGGTCCGGGTCTTCACCGAGCTCGCAAAGACCAACGGCTACTTCGACAAGGCCGGCACCATCTCGGACCCCAGACCCTCCGACGTGGTGTTCGGCGACGGCTGCGTGTTCAAAGCCCGCTTCGACCTCGAACGCAAGGGTCTCAAATACCTCGGTAACGGACGGTGGGTCGATCCCGTGACCGGCGAGGTCACCAACCGGCCCTGGGACCCCGACGCCGGACACTTCAAACAGGGCGACAAGACGCGGCCCTACGGCCTCAAGTACTCGATCATCGGCGCCCACAACGGCCACGACAACGAACGAATGATGCTGAACTTCGGCCAACTCGGCGTCGTCGGCAACAGCGACAGCGCCCAGTCCCACAGCGAAGCCCGACGCTCCGTGGACCTGGTCGCCCAGATCCAACAGACGGCGCCGGACGTCTACGGACTGGTCTACGACAAGGCGCTGCGAGGCGTCCACCACGACGCCCTCTACCAGTCGGGCATGTTCGGCGTCTCCAAGATCCACCGCCACTCCGACGGCCTCCCCAAGTCGCTGGTCCTCGGAAACCACGAAGTCACCCGCCACGGGCGAACCGCCGGAGAAATCAACGTCGTCCTCTACAACGGCGCCCCGTACATGCACGCCACCGCCGGCGGGAAACAACACCTCATTGCCCTGACGGCCGGCAAGCCGATGCGGCGAAAGAACCGCACCACCGGCAACCGGTGGTATCGGAACTACACCGTGCCGTGCGACCCCCGAATCGACCCTGAACTACACGCCGCCACGTTCCGGCTCCGGCTCGACACCACCGACGAAGACAAGAACCGAAAAGTCAAAAGGGCCGAGAACCTTCGGCTACACCCCGAAGGCACCCCCGCCTTCGATCGCATGATCGCGCTGCGCCCCGTGTCCGAGTCGCTGAACTCGCATCTCAAGAACCAGCACAACCCCCACCGTCGCGCCCCAGCCGTCGGCCACCCACGGATGCGAATCCACCTGCTGTTCCAAGCGCTGCACCTCAACATCAGGGCCACCATCGCCAGGATGCTGAGAACCGGCCAACAACTGCCCTTCACCACCTGAGCCGCGGCACCACCCGAGAACTAGGCACCCGGTG
>CAZSSV010000064.1:0-11227 GCA_964609425.1 uncultured Isosphaeraceae bacterium
CCAGCCATGTTCATTCACACCGCGAGCGATTCGGAACTCCGCACCTTCATCGTTGCCGATGACCAGATCCTGCAGCAATACAAACTCGCCGTCGATCCAGGCGCACGCGTGGTACTCAATTCCCGTTACCGCCTCAGGGCCCCATGCTCGTCCGATGATCCAACCTGACTCGTTGATGTCGTATGCGAATGTCTGCCAACCTTCTGGCTCACCGAGGTACTCCATGCCGTGCTCGACCGACCACCGCAGACCGTGGTACGTCCCGTCGGCATTCGAGCCCCAGCCACACACGACACGATGCTCGTTGATGTCTGTCGCTCGGGCGCCGCCTCCATCGGGCGCTTCCAGTTCGATCACGGCATCGACGTTGCCATTGGGCACGACGAAGCCACGCATCTTTCCCGAATCCAGCCTGGCGAAACCAACCACGTCGTTCAACTCGTTGACGGCAAGACACTGCGACTCGGTGCCGCCAAACGGCTCGACCTGCCGCATGTCGCCATCAATCCAGATACACCCTCGAATGTTGTACGGCACCGTGCCGACAAGGCCGGCCACGGTGCCTGCGTCATTGATGTCAAGCGCCTGACCATAATCGCCTGTCGCCCACGACGGCACGCCAAGATTGACGGTCCCTCCTTCGGGTGTCCAGACGTATGGGTGGAAGGTTGAGCCGGTCGCCGCGGTGGAGTATCCGACAACGTGCCCCAGGGAGTTCATCGAGAAGCCCCATGTGTTCCCGCCGGCAGGCGCATTGAGCGGTGGAATGTTGTGCATGACGACGCCGTCCCAGTAGAAGGCGTGCTGAGACAGTCCATTGGGGGCCGTACCCTGCCCACACGCCGTATCCACCTCGCTGATGTCATGGGCGCCGCAGGGGCCGGTCCCAAATGTTCCAATCTCGACGATTTCGAACTGTGGCGCGGCCAGGCCGCCGCACATCACCATCATCACACCAAGCATGGTGTACTCCTTTCGGCTCGACGAGCACAACGCGCCCGCTTCTGACACTACAGGCGAATGTCGGGGAATGGAACCGCAATCATTTCAGGGACCATGCCACCTCGATTGGGCCATGATCCGGCTGCCCCTCCACCCCCTCAGACGTTTCGCCCGATCCACCAGGCGACAACCACGAACACCAGGCCCCATCCCATCCAGGGGGGAACGGCCAACAATCGGAGCCTTCGCCCCACCGACAGCACCGTGAGCTCACCCATGGCGATGATGATGGCCGCAGGAAGTCCCAGCAACACCATGAGCGGGTTGAATCGCCATGCGGTCGAGAAATCTCCCTGCAGCAGGTGGTGGACACCACGCCCGGTTCCGCAGCCAGCGCACTGCAGCCCGGTCATCTCCCGCCAGAGACATGTGGGAGCCCATGAAACGCTGTCCGGATGCCACCATGCGAGCGTCACGATGGCTGCAGTACCTGTGCCAAGGACAGCGGCAGCTCCACACCGCCTGACCAAGCCGACTGGCCCGCCAATCATCGTCACTTTGGACTCGGCTACCGGACCAGGGTCGGTACCGCTTCGCTGAGGCGGCCTAGAAGTTGCCGCCACCGCCCAGCACTCCAACGTAGCCGATCGTCCCAAGCAACCCGAGCCCAAACGCAACCCACATCCACACGGACGCCTTGCCGCGAGCCGCTTCAGCGCCGGCCATGTCTCCCGCGGCCGCCTTGCTACTCACCTGAGCGGCGTACACGATGCTCACGATGCCCAGCGGAACACAGCAAAACAGTGTCACCAGAATCGGTCCGGCCAGGCTCATCGACGGAACGTGAACGGGCTGCGCCACCTGTGGCGATGGCGGAGCCATTCCCTGAGGCGGCATGCGCTGTGGTGCCAGCCCGGGAGGCTGGGTGAATTGCTGCATGGTTTGCCAATGAGCAGCACCCACTTCTCGAACTTCGTCCGTGGAGACCACCCGCCCCTCCTGGAAGTACTTGAAGAGGTCCTCGCGTTCATATGGACCAAAGAGTTCTGCGCCGCGCCGAACCTCGTACTGCGTCAATTGTGGACCCTCCCGCGATGTGTGTGCCTCAAGTGGCGTACTTCAGCCGATCCTTCCCGAGGGTAGCACAGCTTGGAGCCGCCATGCATCCCTGCCATTCACTGGTCCATCAGCGGGCTTGCCGCCCGGCCGGCCGTTCTCGCATGCCGCACCGAATCAAACGAATACGTGGCGACCGCGATCCAGATGAGGCCAAAGGCGATGGCTCGTTCGATCCCAAACGGCTCGTCAAACGCCACGACCGCCAACAGCAACTGGCCCGTTGGGGAGATGTACTGCAGGACACCCATGGTGGTCAACTGAAGCCGCTTGGCACCACCAGCGAAGAGCACCAGCGGAACGAGCGTGACGACGCCTCCGAGAAGGAGGAAGAGCGTCACCCACCAGGGGCCAGCGGCAGCCGCATTGCCATGCTCATGGTGGGCCCACCACATGAGACCCACCATGAGGGGGCTGAGCAGGAGCATCTCGACTGCGAGTCCGGCGGCAGGTGCCGCCGCGACCTGCTTTCGCGTGAGTCCATACAGCGCAAAGGACGTCGCCAGCGTCAGGGAAATCCATGGAACGCCGCCGAGACGCCATGCCAGCACCCCCACGCCCAATGCTGCGAACAAGACGGCAATCCACTGTGGTCGCCGCATCCGCTCCCCGAGAATCACCGTCCCAAGTGCCACCCAGACCAGCGGGTTGATGTAGTACCCGAGGCTTGCCTCGCTCAACCTGTTGTCGATGACCGCCCACACAAAGACAACCCAATTGATCGCAATGAGCACGGCGGACAGGGACAACATCCCGAGAACACGCGGACTTCGCAGCGCGTCCCATACCTCTCGCAAGCGACCCGTCGCCCACAACAGCAACCACATTGCCGGGATGCCCGAGAGAACTCGCCACGCAAGCAATTCACCCACCGGAACCTCATCGACAAGCCGGTAGTAGATCGGCGTGACCACCGCCCACCAGCCGTAGGCGCCGCCTGCCATGAAGACGCCGGCCGCCGCGTGCTCACGTGCATGTGTGGGGCACCCTTCCAAGGGCGATAGGGTATCGTCTCTCCCATGCCCGACACGACACACGATGACGTTCGCATTCTCGCCCCGGCAACCGGTCTCGCGGCTGCGTGCGAGCCGATCCTTCGGGGACTCCCCGCGTGGTTCGGTATCGAGCCGACCATCGTCAAGTATGTCGAGACCATCGACCAGACCCCGACGGTCCTGGCCATGCATGATGATCACGCCGTTGGATTCATCACGATCGAGCAGCACTTTCCGTCATCGTGTGAACTCCACGTCCTCGGGGTGCTTCCAGAATGGCACCGAAAGGGAATCGGGCGGCGACTGCTTGCTGCTGCCGAATGCCACGTCAGGCGAACTGGCGCCCGATTCCTGCAGGTGAAAACGCTGTCACCGCGGCGGACCTGCGAACACTATGAACGTACCCGCCTCTGGTACGAGGCCATGGGGTTCACACCGCTCACGGAACTTCTGACCCTGTGGGACGAGGACAACCCCTGCCTTCAATTGATCAAGGTGCTGGACTGATCCGACCAGGTTCACGCGCTCCAGAGCCTTGCCGCTCGGTCAGCGCATCGCCGAGATCCACCCGTGCCAGCTCGACGTCCTCCAGCAGCCGCGCGACGACCTCTGGATGGGCGTGCTGGACGTCCGTCGTCTCACCGGGATCGGCCTGAAGGTCGTACAGCGCCAGAGGCTGAGGGATGTTGTAGGTGTACGACGCGGGGGCGCCACCACGACCGCCCGCTCGTCCCTCAAGCGACCGGTACCCGTGCCCCAGATGGAGCTTCCACCTGCCGGACCGAATCGCCTGGAGCTCATTGGTTCGGTAGAAGTAGATGTCGGTCTCGCGTGGCCCTTCATGGCCGCCCTTCAGCACCGCCGTCGCATCGCGACCGTCTATCGCGTGGGTTGGCTCGGTCCCCAGAGCCCGCGCCAGGGTTGGAAACACGTCGACTGCACCCCAGGGGGCGGCATTCACCGCGCCCGCGGGTACGTGGCCCGGCCATCGAATGAGGCAGGGGACGCGCAGCCCGCCCTCAAACGTGGTTCCCTTTCCTTCGCGGAGGCCCCCGGTGGTCCCCGCATGATCGCCATACGACAGCCATGGGCCGTTGTCGCTGGCAAAGAACACGATGGTGCGATCGGCAATGTGATGCGCATCGAGCGCGTTCAGAATCTCGCCGACGCTCCAATCGATCTCCTGCATCACATCGCCATAGAGACCCTGCTCGCTCGAACCTCGCCATCGCGGCCCGCATGCCAGCGGTACGTGCGGCTGCGGATGTGCCACGTAGAGGAAGAACGGAGTTTCATGGTGCGTGTCGATGAACTCCACAGCCCTTCGCGTGAATCTCGCGGTGAGCGGGTCTTGTCGATCCAGCGTTTCAATCCGTTCGATGGCGTCTTCCCCTTCGATCAGCGGGAGCGGGGGCCACTGCTTCGGCCGCTCAGGGTGCCCTGGCCACATGTCATTGGAGTAGGGGATGCCGAGGAATTCGTCGAAACCGTGGCGGGTGGGCAGGAACTCCGGGTGGTGACCGAGGTGCCACTTTCCAACGGCAGCCGTTGCATATCCGGCCGCCTTGCACATCTCCGCAAGCGTCGTTTCGTCGGCGTGCAGACCAATGTCGCTCCAGGGGCCCAGCGCGCCGTGGATGCCAAGTCGATTCGGCCAGCACCCCGTCAGGAGGGCGGCCCTCGAGGCCGAACATACGGGCTGCGCGACGGTGAAGTGCGTAAAGCGCGTTCCCTCCCGCTCCAACCTCGCAAGGTTTGGCATGGCCCACCCGGTCGCGCCTTGCGAAGGGAGATCACCCCAACCCATGTCATCCACAAACACGATGACGATGTTCGGCTCGGTCTGAGACGCATCGGGCGCATCGGCCGCGGACCAAACCGCCAAGAGCGTGCAGAACAGCAGGTCGATCATGCCGAAATCCTACCGCGTGCAGATCACCCCCAAGCGGCAATCATGGCCAAAACGTCCATGACCCCGACGAGTCCATCGCCGTCCAAGTCCGCCGACGAGTGCACCACACCCCAATCGGTCAGGAGCGCGAGCAGGTCATCGGGACCAACCAGCCCATCGCCGTCGATGTCACCCAGGGGCGGCGCCACAGGGCCGAGGGACACCGAACCAGCAACGTCCAGCCGGCCCACACCGATCAGGCCAGCGTACGCGGGATTGAGTGGATCGATGTTCACCGAGCCCTGTGTGAGTCGCTCACGCACTGTTGTGACCGTCGATTCATCGGCCGGCCACTCGGGATGCTGCGAGCGCACCACCGCAGCAGCGGCAGCGACGATGGGCACGCCGATACTCGTTCCCTCCCACACGCCATACGCACCATCTGGAAGGCTGCTGATCATGGATCTCGCCAGATCCGGCGTGCCGTCCGCGCCAAACACACTCGCCGCTGGTGCCGAAAGCGTCAGCCGCTCATGGAAATTGGTGAAGGATGCGCGATGGTCGGTATCGTCGATGGCGGCCACACCAATGACGTCGCTCTCCGACATCGCTGGGAACTCTTCCGGCTCTGTCCGATCGCAGTTTCCGGCGGCCGCGACGACCGTGATGCCACGATCCGCCGCCTCCTCGAGCGCGACTTCAACGATGTCCGAGTCATCCGTGGACCCGAGGCTCAGATTGATGACTTCGACGCCGTGGTCAATCGCGTACCAGATCCCCTGAGCGAGATTCCATGAATCTCCACGCCCTTCCGAGTCCAGGACGCGAATTGGCAGCAGTTTGGCGTCAGGGGCGACCAACGTCGCAAGTCCGGCCACGAATGTCCCATGGCCCGCCATTTCATCCACCATGCCGTCGCCGTCGAGATCCTGGCCGGGCGCATCGTCCGTGGGCGAGTCGTCACCGTCGATGAAGTCCCACCCCGGCAGCACACGTCCCACCAGCGCCGGATGCGTTGGGGCCACACCAGTATCCAGGACGGCCACAACCGTCCCGCTCCCGGTCGATCGCGCATGGGCGAGTTCGACCCCAACCTTCCCCATGAAGAACTGTTCCTTGAAGGACGTCGATCCCTGGACGCCATCGACAAAGGTGCTGCCAGTCCCGCCCTCCGGGGCTTCATCGCTGCTGAGGAACTCGAGCCAGGTCGCAAGCGTCGGATGCCCGTCCTCGATGGACTCCTCGAACAGTTCCCATTCCCACTCATTCCAGTCTCCAGGCACGAGCACCTGTACAAAGTGGTAATTCCTTGACGGCATCGCGCCGAGAACCACCCAATCGACTTCTGGCCAGTCAACCTGAATCGCACCGAGCAAGTCTGCAGGCGCCACGCCGTCAACCAGCTGGAACATCATGCGATCGAGATCCTTGTCGGATGGGAGCTCGCACGGATGGGCCACGGCCCGAACAGCCATCCCGGCAGCAAAGAGAACACCGACTCCGGCTGCTGCTGCAATTCGATGAGACCGCTTCATGGGTTGACTCCAGCAAAAATGAATGGTGCCCAGTGGGCAGGGTGCGGCGTCTCGTCCATCGCCGCAAGGTGGGTCGCCCTGAGCGCCGAAGCGAAGTCGCCTTCGTGATTGTGCATCTGGTCGTGGAAGGAATCAAGTGTAAAGAGCGCTGTGGCGTCTGAGACCCGCCACAGGGTCGCGAGCAGCCCAGAGGCACCACTGGCCAAAAAACCGTGAAACAGCCCTGTTGGCTCGTCTTCACGCCCGCACCGCAACGGGCCGGACTCGCACGCACTGAGTACAACCAGTTCGGCGCGAAGCTTGAGATCGTGAATCTCATGCAGCGACAGCCACCGATCGTCGAGGCGAATGCCGCTGGCACCGACGTGGGTCGGCATGAATCGTCCGTGCCCGGCGATGTGGACGATTCGAGCATCGGCGACGGCAGCCCGAACCGCTTCCACGGAAGCCGCCTCACCGGCGAGAAGCGTGGTGCCCGGCCCCAGCATGTCCACGACGCGCTCCGCCTCGCGGCGAATCCCTGGAAGGCCACCAGCCGATCCCGCCACGACGACCGGCGCACCTTCGGCGCGAGATCTGGATCGATGCCGCAGATGGAGCAGCAACGATACGCTCGGGATGTACTGGGTGACGTGCCGCTCTGCCAACCACACATCGCCGTCATGCAATGCATGAAAGGGCACCAGATGCAGCAGACCTTGCGGGGCCATGGTGAGCCGCTCGGCACCTCGCACAAGTCGTGGTAGTCGTTCATACAGTTGATCGCTCAAGCCGGCCAACTGCCCCCGAGTTTCCTCGACCATCCTGCCCAGCCGGCGGTGTGAGGTTCCCCGGTGCCCCACCGCTCTGGCAATCTGGAATCGCAGGGCCTCGAGCCGCTCGGCGATCCGGTCGATCGTCCCGAGACCCCGCACGAATTCCAGGCCGCCCTCGTGAACGACAAAGGCCATGACTTCACCATTGAGGACTGCGTACTGAACGACAACCTCTCCGGGGGCCAGCTGAGACCGAACATCGTCCGCAAGCAGTGCGGATGTTTCCTCAGGGACATTCATTCCGCTGGATGCCAGTCGAAGTTCAGCCTCTCTCAACCGGGCCTCCGCATTCCGAAGGTCTGTCTGCCACAGAGGCACATCGAGTTCGGCCCCATCCATGGCGTCGGCAAGCCGGCTGTAGAGGAGGCTCAAGTGCGCCCTGAGCCGTTCGACCTCAGTGTCCAGCTCTTGGTCATCTCCATCTCCGCACACATCGAGTCGTCGAACCTGGTCGAGCAGGATTCGACTGCGCATGCGGTCGGCGACTCCAAATGCTCGCTCGATTGACGACCCGTCAGCTGCTTCGATCAGCGCGGCCAGATGATCTTCATAGATGCCTCTGTGGGTCAGACCAAGCCCGGCACGGCACCGGTCGGCCTGCACAGTTCCGCGAAGCCGCTCCACCTGCGACGTCGCCTCGGAGAGTGCGGCCGAAGCCAGCGCATGCCGTCCCTGCCGCCGCCGAAGCTGACCACGAAGGTGGAGTGTGCGAGCGAGCAGCGGTGGCACATCGAATCGACGCGCCAACAATTCCGCGGCATCCAACTCGCATTCCGCCTGGGGCGGATCACCCTCAAGAAACGCGTCCGCAAGCACCAATCGACACTCGATCTCCCGCAGCGGTCGGCCGCGAAGTTGGGACATCGCCGCGTGGGTCAGGCGGCACGCCTCCTCGATCTGATGACGCCGTGCCGCGATTCGAGCGCGGTCGAGATCAATCTCGGCGCGAGCAGTGGATTGGCCGAGGTCTGCATACGCGGTCGCCGCGGCGCTCAGCATCGTGGATGCCCGGGACAGGTCGCCCGTAGCCATCGCCGCCCGGCCCAGGCCACGACGAGCGCGGGCAGCCTCAACGGCCAGTCCCGCCTCTTCCAGTTTCGGGAGCACTTCCTCGAAGGCCTCGCACGCCGAGGTCGGCACCCCCACTGCCGCCAGCACCTCCGCACGCTCCGCGAGCAAGCGGGCCAGGTGACCGGGCGCATCAATGGGCACCAATCGCCGCCGCGCCTGTTCAAACCAGCGCAATGCCATGCCGAGACGACCTTGGCGGGCAGCAAGGTCAGCGAGGTTTCCTTCTGAGATGGCGGCGGTCAGGTTGGCGCCTGCCGCTTCGAAGGCGGACCGAGCGCTTCGGAAGGCGGATTCCGCTCCGACGATGTCGTCGAGCGCCAAGAGGGACTCGCCCAGGTTGTTCTCCAGGTGCCCGAGCACCGACGGCTCTTCGGCCAGCGGTTCACGGGCTCGCTTCAGGACCGCCACTGCGTCGGCAGGCCGGTCAAGGTGTTGATACACCACACCGAGGTTGATGTCCGCTCTCGCTGCCATGTCCGGCAAGCCGAGCCCTTCAAAGACTGCTCTGGCCGCCTTGCCCGCCGCTGCAGCATCGTCCAGCCGCCCCAACTCCGTCAGCGCATGCATGGAGGCCAGACGTGCCCGCCCCGACTCCTCCTGGAGTCCTGCCTGCTCAGCAATGTCCACAGCGTCATCCGCCAGCGAGAGCGCCGCTGCGTACGCACTCCCCCAGGCCATCGCGCGGCTGGTTGCTCGCCGTGCACGAACTTGCAGCAATGGATTCCCAAAGAGGTCTGCAACTCGAACCACAGCCCTGCCACCCGCCATGGCGCGGGGGACATCGCTCATGACGACCTCAGCAATCAAGTCAATGACCGTGGTGAGTTCCCCCTCCACGTCACCTTCCGCGGAAAGCTCAGCCAAACCGCCCGCAGCATCTCTGGCCGAGAGTCGGTCCAGAAGATCCAGTTGTCGCTCACGACCGGTCACGCAAGCTCCACCGGCTCAATGTGAATGCCCTGTGAGTCCAGTCCAATGCGCATGGCCCAAGACCCGGGCTCGGCTTCCAGAACGAACCGGCCAAACGGGTCAAGCGCGGCCGTCTCCACGGCCACACCGGTCCGAGGGTCGATCAGGCTGACTTCCAGGCCCCCCACCTCGACATCCGCCATGACTTCCCCACGAAGCACCCACCGGGAGGCCGCGCCGCCGAGCGGGTCCACCAAAGAAGGCTCCGCGACCACGTCAATATCGAGGTCTCCGGCCTCCCATGCCATGTGCACGGCCTGGGCCGCCTCGCCCCGAACCGCGAGCGGAGAACGCCGGTCGTCGTGTACGAGGCTCGCAACAAACCCATCCATCCTCGCCAAGAGATCGACCACTGTTTCACGCAGCCGGCCGCGATCCACTCGCCGTGGAGCGACTCTGGCCCGCGAAATCGCTGTGGCCCGTGCCAGAGCATTGGCAGATGGCTCAAAGCCATCGTCGGATCGGACCAAGGTCTCCACGTCCCTCCACAGTGAAGCGACCCCATCAATAGCCGCTGACATCAGCGATCCGTCCCCGTGCTCTGGAGGCGCGGCAGTTTCGTCAGATGCCCAGGCCAGCACACGTTCGTACACGTCTCTATTGAGTTTCATGGATCCATACTCCTGAGAATCATGATCATGGTTTGAACCCCATGCGATCCAGAATCACTTCAAGCTTGCGAAAGCAGCGGCCACGCGTCGGACCAATACTTCCCACAGGAACTCCAAGCCGCCTGGCAACGTCGGCGTATCCCTCACCTTCCGTTCTCTTGAACACGGCGACCAGGAGACTGCGACACGGATCCCCCAGCGTCTCCAGCGCGGTTCGGACGACGTCCTGTCGCTCCCACCTCCTGAGATCGTCATCGTCCTGAGCCTCCGGCTCCCCGATTCCTTCAACCGACCGAGGTCGCCTGGCTGCCTTCCGTCCGAGCCGCCAGCACTCCCGCATGGCCGTTGTGAGGAGCCAACTTCGAATCGCTGCAGGATCCCTGAGCTGTCCGATGTGGGTCCACGCAGTCTCCATGGTGGTCTGGAGCACTTCCTCTGCATTGGCGTCTGATAACCCTCTCCGCCGAGCAGCGGCGTAGACAAGTCGCCCGAACCGATGTACGAACTCCGCCCAGGCCTCTTCGGATCCTGCGGCGCATGCCGAGGCCAGGTCGGCATCGGTCAGCGATCGATGGGATGTGTGCGGCGCGGTCATGGTCATGGCGGCCGAAGTGGTCTCCGGGACTGAGGATATGGCGGGCCCTGACGGATGATCCCGTCAAAGAGAGGCGAGTCCTGCCCAGAGGCTGGAGATACCTCAAGATCTCAATCGGCACCAAAACATACAAAGAGGCGATTCCAGCCCACTCTCAGGTATCTCCACCCCCCCGGGGGCCGCTCTCCCTTTCGACGCCCCATCCCCCGGCACCGTGCCGCGGGGCATTGGGCACCCTCATGCTCCTGGAAGGCCCTTCGGGGCCCCCGGGAGTGCCCCCCCCGAGCGATCCACAACTCGGCATCCGACAGGAGAGATTGCCCATGACAGCGCGTTTCAACCCCTCCAGAGGACCTCGAACCGTGGCCTGCCTCAGCCTGTTCGCGGTCATCCTGCCTGCCGCTTCAGCAGCAGCAGCAGACCTCGCTCTTGACGAACTGGCCACCCCATTGGATGACATCGAGACCGTTCTCGAGGCGGCCTCGGCTTCCTCCATCGATTTCGGTGCGTGGTCCGACCGGCAGGTCAACCTGAACCCATTGGCGATGGATGACCCTGACGGCGACGGCGACGACGACTCCGATGACGACGACTCAGACGACGACGACTCGGATGACGATGACTCCGATGACGACGACGACTCAGACGACGACGACTCGGATGACGATGACTCCGATGACGACGACG
>CAZSSV010000065.1:0-2956 GCA_964609425.1 uncultured Isosphaeraceae bacterium
GTCGCTGATGCTGGTACAGACTCCGGATGGGCATGGGTCGGGCTTTCTGTTCGGGGACCATCGGACGGTCGTGACCAACCGACACGTGATCGACGGCATGTCGATCGGTGATCGGGTGGACCTGCGCCCCGTCGTCGTGGAGCACTCGGGCTGGTCCGACCTGGGAACACCCAACAAGGGGACGATTCGGTTCATCCACCCTACATTCGATCTGGCTGTGATCGAGGTGTCGGGGGTGGCGTCCGGGCGGCCGCTGCCGGTGCGTGAGTCGGTGGCGGAGAAGTTTCTGCCCCGCGGCGAGCCGGTACTTGCGCATGGCTTTCCGAGCCTGGGAAGCCCGATGATGTCCCAAGGCATCATCTGCGGACACTGGAGAGATCCTGCGACCTCTGAGCGGTTCTACCTGACCGACGCGGCGCTTGCCGAGGGCTCGTCTGGAGGGCCGGTGACGGACACGTCGGGCCGGCTCATCGGCATCGCGGTTGCGGTGTATGACGTTCCTGAGGAGGTCGGGTATGACTGGGGGTTTGTGATACCCGCCTCGGTGCTGGGCGAGGTCTTTCCGCGTGGTTCGGGCATTCGCGGCTTGCCTGAGCCGCTCGATGTGGACCGGCTCATCCGAGCATTCAGAGATGCTGGCAGCGCCTCGGTCCGGTACCAACGTGGATGTGAAGCCGTCGATCGCATTGCGGTCCAAGCCACATCTCTGAGTGGATACCTCACAACACTCGACCGCTATGTACGAGGAATCGCATCGGCGCTTCGAGTGGAGCGGCCGGAAGAGGCGGGAAAGCTGGTCGAGTTCAATCTGCATGTCGGCGCGTCGGCCGCGGCAAGGTCTGTGGCGCTGATGATGCGAGACGACTTGCCTGATGATGCCGAGGTGGCACGCTTCACCGAATTGACCGATGCGCTTGACACCGTCTTATCCGACGCGATCCTGCGCGAGTGGGAGCGGATCAGTCGCGGGGACACCGATCGGCTGATGACTTCGATGATCACCATGATGGACGTCCTGGCGAAGGCTGCAGACACGGCTGCTCGTGATGCCAAACTCGCCTGTGACACCCTGGAAGGTATCTTGGAGTCCGACCCGATCGAATTGCGATCTCGCACTTTCGTAGACTTCCCGGAACAACTCGGCACCATGATCATGGGTGCCGTGATGGTGGATCGTGCCAGAACGGCGCTGGTAGACCTGCCTCCGATCGCCGAGGTTCGCTCTGAACTCCCGGCTCGCTATCGCTCCAAGATGGTGAGCATCATTCGGGCCATGGAGTCGGCGATCGATCGATGGGATCACCTGGACGAAGGCTGCCGATTGTTGTGCGAGGTGTGGATCGGCGGCGGCACGTCGGGAACCTCCGACGGCTTCAGGGCAACTCTGAGTCAGGCGGGCCTGGAGGTGGTCGCGAGCGATGTCTTCGTGCTCCAACCAGGGTCCAGGCGGACCTTTCAATGGGATGTGGCTGTCGGGGTTGACTATGTCGCCATCGTCGCTGAGGCGGAGACTGGAGATATCGACTTGGTCCTTCGGGATCCATCGGGCCGAGAGGTTGATCGGGATGAAGAACTCGACAATTGGCCCATTGTCAAGGCCGAGCGTCCCCAGGTAGGCGTGTGGTCCATCGACCTCATCAACGCGAGCAGCCAGACGATCGCTGCAGAGATGGAGATCTGGGAGTAGCGGACCGGGCCGGAATCGAGGACGATGCGGGCATGCCTTCCTATGAATTCGAGGGAATCAGGCCTGTTGTCGATCCTGCCGCATTCGTTCATCCGACGGCGGTGCTCATCGGTGACGTCATCATCGGCGCTCGGTGCCTGGTTGGCCCCGGCGCCGTGCTTCGGGGAGACATTGGTCGGCTCGAGTTGAAGTCGGGAAGCAATGTGCAAGACACGTGCGTCGTGCACTGCTTCCCGGGCAAGGATGTCGTTGTGCACGAGAACGGCCACGTGGGGCACGGGGCGGTGCTGCACGGGTGCACCGTCGGTCCAAACGCGCTCATCGGCATGAACGCCGTTCTCATGGATGATGTTGTCGTCGGTGAAAACAGCATTGTCGGGGCGCTGGCATTCGTCAAGGAACGGACCGACATCCCGCCGAACACGCTCTGGGCAGGATCACCGGCCAGGCAATTGCGGGAGCTCTCCGAGAAGGAAGTCGGCTGGAAGAAGCGGGGTACCGAGGTGTATCACCATCTGGCCGCGCGGCATCTGGCGACTGAGACCGAGGTATCGCCGCTCACGGAGGCGGGGGACGGCCGCCTTGCGCAGCGAGTACCTGACGTCTTGTATGAAACCAAGCGCACGTCTCGGGACTGATCCCGACGCGAAGCGCGTCAGCCGGCCGCGTTTTCGAAGCACCACCGTGGTCCCATCATGGTGCGGCCGTTGATGAGGACGCCCCGCCCACGCTCGACAGGCTTCATGTCGGCAAACGGAATGCTCGCCGAGTGCGCGCCCAAGAGCCGAAAGGGGAGAATCGGCTCGATGTGCAGATGCGTGCCATCCACGGCGGCGTTGATGCTGAATCCCATGTTGACGTAGCCGAATGAGAATGACTGGAACGGCCGCTGCTCGGCCGTTCGGGGAACCTCCATCGGTGGATAGGCCGAGAGCAACGGGTTCCAGAGAAGCCTGAACGCCGACATCGCGATGATGGCGATCATCGCGACAGCGGCGATCACGATGGCTGCAATCGCCTGTTTCTGCGCAAGCCCTTGGCCCATCCATATGATGCCGCCAATGAACGCGCCTTCCAGTACCAGCAGCGCCAGAAAGAACAGGCCGAACGCCGGCTTGCTGGGCCGGCGGCTCACGATGCCTTCAGGGCCTGCCGGGCGGCCTCGGTGAGGAGTTCGGAGCGGGTGGGGTGTGCCGGTGTCATGTCGGCGAGATCCTGAATGGTGGCGCCCAGTTCGATCGCCAACGTGAAGAGATCGGCCAGTTCAGC
>CAZSSV010000065.1:2966-3438 GCA_964609425.1 uncultured Isosphaeraceae bacterium
GGCGCCCGCGCCCAGGACGACGCCGCTCTGTGGTTCCCAGTGCAGGGTTGTGAGCCCTTGCGCCTTCATCGTGACGGCGAGTCCGCTGAAAGTCCAGGGCACCTCGACGTGTGACGCATCCGCAGAAGCGTCGCCGGACCATGCGAGCTGAGGGTTTGTAAACACCACGGTCGGCAGCGCCGCAGGCTCCCATGCGGCAGGAAGCCCGGCGATGACCGCGGCTGCGACTCGGCCCTGGGTCGCCGCCGCGCCGGCACTCAGATGCCTGTGGGTGCACGCACCGGCTGCGAGAATTCGCCGCTCGCTCGTACTGCACGAGGAGTCCACTTGGACACAGCCCGTGTCGGTCAGGGTGACTCCCGCTGCAGCGAGGTCCAGACCGCTCACCGCGGGCGGCGCTGCCCGGGCATCGACGATCACGTCTGCCGCCTTGGCGGCACCCCCCAGGCGCACCTCCCAACCCGCGTCCGAT
>CAZSSV010000065.1:3448-11023 GCA_964609425.1 uncultured Isosphaeraceae bacterium
CTGAGGCTTGCAATCGCCAGGTGCAGGCCTTGGTGAGGGTCCGAACGAGCGGGCTGGGGACGTTCGGCAAGAGGGGAGATTCGCCCGGGTACAGGGCCGTCGGGCACCCCATGGCGGCGCAGATTGATGCGGCCTCAACGGCCCATGCGGTCTCGCCGAGCACGGCGACCCGTCCCTCGAGTCGATCAAGCGCATGGGGAAGGTCGGCCGGGCGGAGGTATCCATCTTCAGAGGTCGTCTCTGGGCCGGAGCACACAACGGCTCGTTTGAACCGCAACCGGGAAATGTGCTCGCCGGCCACCTGCACTTCACGTGGTCCGAGAAACCGCGCGGTTCCTTGAAGTACGTCGACACCTCTGCTGGCGGCGGCGTGTGCAAGACCGCCCTCGAGCCGCCGCGTGACGCGGTCGATCCACGCCGTCAAGGCTGCGGCGTCCACAGCCGACGATCCCTCGAGCCGCGATGCATCGATGGCGTGAAGGAGCGACTTGGTCGGTATGCATGTCTCGTGAAGGCAACCGCCGCCGAGTGTTGGACGCGGGTCTACGAGTGTGACATGCCTGCCCAGTTCCGCGGCTCTGCACGCGCAGGCGTGACCTGCCGGTCCGGCACCGATGACGACGATATCGGCGTCCTGCGTGAATTCGCCAACAACCATGATGCCCCCAATGGTAACGATGGCCCGCCGTGGAGCGGCGAGCCATCGTGATCGCAGGTTGATTCGGCGCGGCTATTCCGGAGACTGGTATGAAGCCAGGGTCGCTTCGAGTTCGGCCTGGGAGTGCTTGTCTGCGGCTGCGACGGCCTTGGTCTGGTACGCAATGGCCTTGCTCTTGTCGCCCATCTCCCAGTAGACCCGAGCGACGGTGTCGAGGATGGATGCGTCGGAGTGGTCTTCCAGATCATCTGCTCTGGTCGCAGCCTTGAGGGCAAAGTCGAGGTCGCGGCGGGCGACCGTCTTGTTGGCTGCAACGTGCCAGGCGAGGAAGTTGAGCGTGCCGGGCTCGTCCCAGCCCTTCTTCATGATTTCACGGCCGACGTCGTAGGCTTCGGCGGCTGTTGAGGCATCGCTGAGGAGGAACTCGAACTGCATCATCTGAATATTGGTACTGTCCGGGAACTCAGCAGCCGCGTCGGCGATGGCCGCAGCCTTGGCAGCTCGGTCGTTCGCGCGATCGGCAGCCGCGATGCGCTGCATCAGGGCGCGGCCCTTCTCTTCGCGGTGTCGCTCTTCGTCGAATGCAGTCTTAGCGGCGGCGAGGTCCCATGTGCCTGCAGCGTACTTCTCGAGCACCGTGTCAAGCGATGCGGGATGCCCGATCCACTGAATGACTCCGTCCGTGCCGACCAGGAATGCCGCTGGGATGCCGTTCTGGCCGGCGGGCTTCATCCAGTGATCCGCCATCCAGCCCTCGTCGTCGATGGCCACCGTGTAGGCCATGGCGTCGCCTTGTTCGGTGACGAAGTCGCCCACCTTCTTCTCGCGGTCCGCTTGCGTCTCTTCGGACTGCCAGACGGCTGTGCTGACAAACTGCACATTCTTGTCACCCCAGGTCTTTTGCATGGCGGACAGGTGCGGGATCTGGGCGATACAAGGGCCGCACCACGTGGCCCAGAACTCCATGACGTAGGTCTTGCCCGGCTCAAAGGCCTTCACGGGGGTGCCACGAAAGTACTTTGCGACCTTGACGGCCGGTGCCTTGTCGCCAATCGACAGCGGCTGGACCTTCGGAGCCGGATCCGCGGCTGGATGCTCACTGGGGTGGTCCTGAGCGAGGGCTGTCATCGGCAAGGCGCAGGCCAGGGCACTGGTCAACAGCGTGAGTGGTTTCATCGTGTTCCTTTCAAACTTCCCCGTCCGTGATGCGGAACGATATCAGACCCCAGCAGGCTCAGAGGGCGAACCGCATCGGATGCTCAAGATCGTCGATCACGTGCCCAATGAACGGGATCTCTCGCCCGCCATCCACCAGACGATGATCCATCGAGTGGCTGAGCGGGAGGATGAGGCGTGGGACGATCTCGTCTTCGACGACCCATGGCATCTTCCGTGCTCTGCCGACGGCGAGGCACGCCACGGTCCCGGGCGAGATGATTGGAGTCGAGTACCGCGTGCGGCCCATAGCGCCGGCGTTGGAAATGGTGTACGTGGCACCTCGTGTGTCATCGACGCCAAATGCGCCGGTTCGCGCGTTGTGCGACATGACAGAGAGGTGATCGGAGAGTTCGCCGACGCCCATCATGTGCGCGTTGCGAATGACGGGAGCGACGAGCCCCCGTGGTGTCTCCACGCCGATGGCGACATTCACGTACTCGCGAAAGACAGCTTCGTCTCGGGCCTCGTCCAGCATCGCGTTCAAGATCGGGTGTTTCTGGAGCGCCCTGCACACGGCGCGGATCACGAAGGCAAGCGTCGTGATTCGCCGGTCCGGGTGGTCGGTATCGACGAACGAGGAACGCATCGATTCGAGTTCGGTGATGTCCGCGTCGTTGCTGTCGGTGACGTGAGGGATCGTCTGCCAGGACGTCAGCATGACCCGCGAAATGGTCCGGCGAGCTTGTGAGAGTGGTTGCCTGACGATCGGTCCGTACTGATCGACGTCGGCGGTTCCTTCGATGCTGGTCGCAGCAGCGGAGATCGGAGCCACGAGGCGTGTGGCCGCGATCGGGGCCTGCTCGGGGACCTGCTGATGGGCGTCCGGGGGCGCATCTCGGGGGGTGGGTCGACCGCCGGCGTCGGGGGCCTTCACCGGCGCGGGTGCGGCAGGTTTGTCACCTGTTCGCAAGGTCGCAGCCTGCTCCACATCTGTTCGCGTGATGCGGCCGCCAGGCCCCGAGCCGCGGACGGCCATGAGATCGAGCCCAAACTGCCGGGCCAGACGCCGGACCGATGGCGATGCCGGACGCCGGCGTGCCGGCGTGGTGGGGGCGATCGACGGCGACGTGGGAGTGAGGGGCGGCGTGGTCGGCTCCGTGGCGGCTGCCGGCGGCACGCCCTCCGAGGTCTCGAACGTGATCATGACGTCCCCGACGTGCACAAGTTGCTGCTCCGCCACGTGTACCTCGGTCACCCGACCGCTGACAGGCGATGTGATTTCAGCTGCGGACTTGTCGGTCTCGACTTCCATGAGCGGATCATCTTCGTTGACCGTCTGTCCCGCCGAGACGTGGAGCCGAATGACCTGCCCCTCGTGCACCCCTTCGCCGAGATCGGGCAGTTTGAACTGATGCATCGTCGGCGTCACAGGTGTCACGTCCACGCCATCAGTTCGTGGGCTGTGGCGATGATGTCGTCGGCATCGGGTAGAAAGTGCTGTTCGATCTGGAAGTACGGGAACGGAATGTCGGCTGCTGTCAACCTTCGGATCGGGGCCACCAGATACTGGAAGGCCCCGCCCTCGGCCAGTCTCGCCGCGATCTCCGCGCCGACGCCGCACGTCTGATGTCCTTCATGCACGATGATGCAGCGGCCAGTCCTGGTGACAGACTCAAGGAGCGTTTCGGTATCAATCGGTGAGATGCTCAGGAGGTCGATGAGTTCCGCGTCGATGCCGTGGAGTTCGGCAAGGTCGTCCACGGCTTCGCGGGCCGGTCGCATCATGGCCCCGTAGGCGATGATCGTGACATCGGCGCCCGTTCGCGCGACGTGGGCTTTGCCGAGGGCCATCAGTTCCGGCTGGTCCGGGACATCCTCTCGGAACGCTCGGTAGATCGACTTCGGCTCGTAGAACACCACCGGGTCCGGGTCCTGAATGGACGCGGCGAGCAAGGCTCGGGCGTTGCGAGGGCCGGATGGAATGACGACCTTGAGCCCGGGTGTGTGCGCCCAATAGGCTTCGCGCGATTCGCTGTGGTGTTCCACGGCCCGGATGCCGCCACCGTAGGGTGCGCGCATCACCATCTGAATCGGAAATCGGCCTTGTGTACGGTTGCGGAGTCTGGCCATGTTCTGTTCGATCTGGTCGAAGGCCTGCAAGGTGAACCCCGAGAACTGGATTTCGGCGACTGGTTTCATCCCGTACACGGCCATGCCGACGGCAGTACCAATGATGCCGCACTCGGCCAGGGGCGAGTCCATCACCCGATCTTCCCCGTACGTGGCCTGCAGATCTTTGGTGACCCGAAACACACCGCCATTGACGCCGATGTCCTGTCCCATCAGGCAGACCTGATCGTCGGCCTTGAGTGCTTCGTCGAGGGCCATGTTGAGTGCTTCCACCATGGTCCGCTGCGCCATCACTCAACTCCCTTGCGGTCGAGGCGGCGGAGGTAGGCCATGCGTTGCGTCTCGAGTTCGGGCGGAATGTCCGCATAGAGGTAGTCAAACGCCTCCCTCGGGCGGGCCTGGGCAGTCTCGCGGAAACGCGACCGTGCTTCCAGCACCTCCTGTTCGCACTCCTGACGAATCCGCTCGCCGTCCGTGGGATCGAGCCGCCCGGTTCGGACCAGCCACGACTCGAATCGTCTGATGGGACAGCGATCTTTCCAAGGTTCGACGAGGGCTTCATCGCGATAGACCGTCGGGTCGTCGGCCGTCGTGTGCAGACTCATGCGAAAGGTGATTGCTTCCACGAGCGTGGGGCCTTCGCCGGCTCGAGCTCGATCGCACGCTTCCGTCATGGCCGTCATCATCGCCAGGATGTCATTACCGTCGACGCGAATGGCGTGGACGCCGTACCCGACGCCTCGGGCTGCCAGCAGGTCGTTGCCCGCCTGTTTCGTCGTGGGTGTGGAGATCGCCCACCCATTGTTCTCGCAGACGAACACCACTGGCGCCTTCTCCACGGCCGCGAAATTCAGGGCCTCGGCGACGGCACCCTGAGAAAATGCGCCGTCACCGAAGTTGACGACGACACACGAGGCGTCGTTCGCTCGACGCATGGCCATGGCGATTCCGGTGGCCGGAAGCACGTGCGAGCCGATGACAATGGAGAAGGGCAGGTCGTTGACACCCTCCGGGGGTGGGAATCCTTCGTGGTATCCGTCCCAGAGCGTCATGAGCCGCTCCATCGACCAGCCTCGCCAGATCTGCGCGCCGAAGGCGCGGTACGACGGCGAGAACCAGTCGTCGGCGCCCAGTGGCCACACCTGGCCAATCGAGCAGGCCTCCTGACCGAGACTTGGTGCGAACGTCCCCATCTGCCCCTGACGCTGCATGGCGAGCATGCGGGCATCGAAGGCCCGGCTGAGCACCATGGCGCGGTGGACGCGTCGGAGATCGTCGTCGTCAAAGTCTGGCTTCAAGCCTTCGTCGAGCTCGCCCCGTTCGTTGAGGATCTGCAGGCACTCGATTCGCCCCAAATCGATGGACTTCGGGTCGAACCCGTCCGACGGCGGGCGTTGAGGTGACGCCTCAGGTGGACGCCGCGAGGCGTCGATGGGATTCTCAGTTTCGGACATCGGCCGGGCAGTGTATCCGACCGCCCGGAGCACCCTCGGAGGCACTTCAGTTGCAGGGACCCCAACGTTCCAGGATGATCAGAAGGTCGTGCACCGAGGATTGAGCGTCGCCGGTGAGATCGGCTTCATCGCCGTTTCCCCACGCCCCGAGCATCGCCATGAGGTCGTCCTGATCGGCGTCAAAGTCGTAGTCGAGGTCGCCCGGGCAGCCGGGCGTTCGAAGCACATCCCACCGCCCCACGGCACCAGCGCCGACACCATCAACATGGGCTCTTGGGGCGCCGACCCAGGCACGGTCATCGTCCACGAGTACGCAGGTGCCGTGTCGAGCGTCGAAGCCCCAGTCGCTCTCTCCGAGCATCGCCACCAACTCGAAGTCGAGGGTGGCGATCTGGCGAAAGAGCGCCGCGGCGCCTGCTCCCGAAGTGTCGGGTGTTGCGCCGACCACCAGGCGGGGCGCGGCCACGCTGACGCTGCGGCCCCATCCTTCGATGCCGGACCAGTCGTCGGGTTCGAGCAGGGCTTCTTCGACCACGATGCCCGCAGTTGAGATGAATCGCCAGTGCGAGGCATGCCCGCTGCCTTCGGGACCGCCCACGACGATGTCATCATCGTCAACAGAAACAGCTTCCCCGAACGCGCCCTGGAGGGCCGGGTCATCGCTGACGAATGCCGTGATCGAAGTCCACGCATCCGATGATGGGGCGCGTTGATACAGATGGGCGGCACCCAGACCGCCATTGGAGCCGGGAGCGCCAACGACCAGAAGACCGTTGTGCATGGACACGGCGTCACCGAAGCGATCGCCGGCCATCGATGCGGCGGGCTGGAGGGTGGTCTGCACTTCCCAGAGATCGGCAGGGCTTTCCTGGCGCAGGATCCATACGGCCCCTGTGTCGTTGTCTCGTCCGGGGGCTCCAACGGCGAGCCAGTGACCGCCTTCGGAATCGGTCTCGAGTGAGACGCTCCGTCCGAATTCGTCGTATTGGTCAAGACCATCGGGGGAACTTGTGTGCTGGAGCGATGCGGTTCCGATCGGGCTCTCGGTGACTTCGTAGATGAGAACGGCGCCCACCTTTGACGAGATGTCTTCGGTCAATCTCCACCCGGGAGCCCCAACGGCGAGAGTCTGTTCCGATGCCGCAAGGCTCTGGCCGAAGAGCGCGCCCTGCGCCGCAGTTGCGTGCTCAAGGGTTTCCCACACGGCACCCTCGGCCTGCCAGGGGTCATCTTCATCACCAATCCAAAGTGGGTGTCGAACACGCACGCGGCCTCCACTGAGGGAGGGTGTGTCGGCCTCAGGGCTTCCGAATGCCGTGAATGCCGCGCCGCGGGCGATCGAGGTTCCAAAGCGATCACCGGTCGCACCCCCGTCGTCGAGGATGTCCAGGTCAGGTACTACGGAAGGGACCGCTGCGGCGGTCACCGTGAGCCCCAGACTCAACATGGCGGCCGTGGGTCGCATGCACCCACTATGGCCCGCAAACACGCATGTGTGGCCGACCGCCACGCGTTTTTTTACGAGGCTGAACGAGGCTTCATGTGCTCGAATTGATTGCGGCACGCGTCGCAGAAGTGGATGGACCGGCAACGTGTAGGCCCGAAGACGCTGTCCAGACGCGTGTTGGCAGATCCGCAATACGGGCAGGGGATCGCCGATGTCCTCAGCGGGACGGTGCTGTTGCCACAGCAGGCCGTGACGCCGTGCTGCTTGAGCTTGTCCACACCGGTGGGCGAAATGCGCTTTGGAGTCCAGGCGGGTTCATAGGCCCACACGATGTCGCACCGGTCAACTCCTTCGATGGCCGTAATCTGCTCGACGACATCCGACTCGATCATCGGCAACGCGGGGCAGCCCGTGTAGGTGGGCAAGAGGTGGACCGTCGCGACGGACTCGTCCAGGGCGGCGGAGAGCACCATCCCGAGTTCGACAATGCTCACCGGGAGTTCAGGGTCGGGGACTCGGTCCAGCGCGGCCTCGATGTCGCTGAGCGTCACCATGCCGTGGCCGGTTCAGAGCGTCGGACCTCGGTCATTTCCGCGTGCTGCTCGGTGAAGTGGCTCGCGTGTTTGCCTCGGCGACCTGCCTGGACCGACCGTTCGGGAAGGGAGAATCGGCCGGAGAGTCCTGCCTGCGCCAGCGTGCCGTGGACCAACGCTGCCCACTCATCGAAC
>CAZSSV010000066.1:0-10812 GCA_964609425.1 uncultured Isosphaeraceae bacterium
GCGGTCGATCTCAGTTGAGGGGTGTTCGGTGTTGAGGTAGTCGTCCAGTTCGGCGAGCAGTTGATCACACCGAGCTGTCTCTTCAGCAGACACTTCGGGGAATGGAAAGATGCACTCTTCCCGGTAGTTGCCCCAGAAGAGATTCTTGATGAACCCCATGGTCTCAGGGTCCGGGCCGAGCATTTCCTCGGCGGCCTTGATCTGCTTTTTGTCCTTCTCCGAGACGTTCTTGAGACTGTCTGCAAGCGATGGTTTGGTCGTCATGTCATGCTCCAGTGCGGCGTGCTTGGCAGCTCACGCGGAAGGATTGAGAAATGCGTGCAGCAGCCCGCGTGTGTGTTCGGTGTTCCGAAGCGAGATGAGCCCCTCCCGCTCCATGTCCAGCCCTTCGCTCAACCCGTCCTTGACGCCGGTGGCGACGCAGTGGGCGACGATCTTCCCAGCCTCGGTGGCGTGTGGATCGTGCCGGATGTGATCGACCGCGGCCAGCAGCATGTCTTCCTCGCAGGAGGCAATCGTTCGAGGCAGATCCGCTGGGTTGAGTGAGGCCGCGAGCGCCAGGCATGCGGCCTCCAGTGCATCGGGCGTGTCGACGGTGCCATCGACGAGATCTTCCGGCAAGTCATCACTCTGAAACGGCTTGCCCGCCGCAATCGCCGGCAGACTGACATCCGGTGGCACGCGGGCCGGGAGCAACTGCGTGCCGCCCCAGGCAGGCACCAGCCCCAGAGACGCTTCTGGCAAGCCAATGGGATAGGGCTTGCCCCGCATGGATGTCGTGCACGCGACGATGCCGTGGCAGTGCATGGCCAGTTCCAGCCCGCCTCCGAGGGTGGCGCCGCATACGGCGGCGACCACGGGGAATGGAAGGGCGGCGATGCGGCCGAACACCCGCTGGCCTTCGGCGAGGTATGACTCGAGTTCGTCGTCTGTGAGCCCGTCGATCTCCTTCAGGTCGGCGCCGGCTACCCAGACACGCTCATCTCTGCTTCGAATGATCAGGGCCGACGGGGCCAACGACTCCAGCGGGTCGATGGTGGCGTCGAGTCGAGCAAGCATGAGGCGGTCCATGACGACAACGCGCTGATGCGGCGCTTCCAGCCACAGCACGGCGGCTCCATCAGACCCCCGCGGGGGGGGGAGGGGGGTGGGGGGGGGGGGGGGGGGCAGGGGTGGAAGCCTCGGGGGGGGACGGGGGGGGGGGGGGGGTGGAGGGGGGGGGGGGTGGCTTCAGAGGCGGGGGCTGTGTTGTGTCAGTCGCTTTGGGGGTCGGAACCCCCGTCCAGCGGCCTCAAAGAGGCGTGAGGCCTCTCTCCGCTGCCATAACCAGGATACATAGGTCCCGCTTTGGCTTTGGCCGTCCATGGTAGCAGGAAACGGGCTTCGGCGGTCATCCACTGGCCATCCCCGCCGGCTTTCAAGGCCCGCCGAGATCACCACAATCCACCAGATATGAACTGGTTATGAGGTCTGGCGTGCCGCACGTCCTGCGCGGGGCTTCAACTCAGTCGCCGTAGTGAGGTTTCAGGCGGGCCTGCGCCTCGTCGCTCGCGATCACGCTGGCCGACAGGTCAGCCCCTCGAATGAGCATCGCCTCGTCGGTCGAGCCATCCAGTTGATTGAGCCACTGCTTGGTGACCGCAATCGCCGCGGCGGCCCCGGTTGCAAGCTTGGTCGCCATCGCCGCTGTGCCGGCAGCCAGCGATTCGAGCGGAAGGACGCGGTCCACCAACCCCGCTGCGTGGGCCGCTTCTCCGGTGAGCGTCCCCCCTTGCAGCAGCATCGCCCGCGCTGGTCCGGCGCCGATCTTCCGAATGAGCCAGGGCGCCACGACTGCGGGGCAGACTCCGAGCGTGACCTCCGGGTATCCAAGCTTTGCTTCCGGATGCGTGACCGCGAGGTCCGTGACGGCGGCGAGGCCGCATCCGCCTCCGATGGCGGCGCCGTGAACGCGGGCGATGGTCGGCACGGGCAGTGTGCGAATGCGGAGGGTCGCCGTGGCCAGGCCTCGGAGCATGTCACCCATGGCCACGGCATCGGTCAGGACACCGCGAAGGTCCATGCCTGCGCAGAAGCACTTTCCGCGGCCGGCGACGATCAGAACTCGCATGCTGCTGTCGGCCTCCAGATCATCCAGCGCCGCGTGCAGTGACTGAATCAGTTCCGGAGACAGCGCATTCCGCTTCTCCGGGCGGTTGAGCTCCAGCGTGACGATCCCCGCCTCGCGTGAGATTTCAATCAGAGGCATGGGTCAAGGATACGTCCGGCGCGACAGCCCCGCTGGCCGTCTCAGGACCAAGGCGTGCCGAGCAGAGATCGCAGCGCGCCGCGCGGCTATCCCTGCCGCAGAAGACGCTGCCCGATGAGAAACCGCCGCACGCCGTGGCGAACCATTCGTTCGACATCCGCTGTCGTCCCAATGCCCGACTCCGTCACGAGGATCTCTCGGTGGTCTTCGACGAGTTCCAGCATCCGAATGGTGTGGCTGATGTCGGTTGTCATCGTCCGCAGATTTCGGTTGTTGATGCCCAGGAGCATGTACCCGGGATGTGGGAAGCCCACGTGGCGGCGAACCCTGAGCAGGTTCTCCATGTCGTGAACTTCGACCAGGGCCGTCATGTCCAGTTCGTGAGCCAGAATCAGCATGTCCATGAGTTGCCCCTCGGAGAGGCACTCGGAGATCAGCAGGATGGCGTCTGCGCCGGCTGCGCGGGACTCCCAGATCTGCCAGGTATCGACGATGAAGTCCTTGCGGAGTACCGGGATCCTGACGACTTCCTTGATGAGTCCGATCGTGTCGAGCGAACCACCGAAGAACCGTTCGTCCGTGAGACAGGAGATCGCGACCGCCCCTGCATTTTCGTACTGTAGGGCGATGTCCACAGGGTCAAAGTTCGCGCGGATCTCTCCGGCAGATGGACTGCGGCGTTTGACTTCGGCAATGACGTTCACGCCGCCCGGGCCACTGCCGGTCGCGACCGCCGAGAAAAAGTTGCGGGGCGGGGGTGTATCTGACACGCGGCCTCGGAGCGTTTCGAGCGGCAATGCGGCCCGCCGGGCTTCGACTTCGGCACGTGTGTGCTCGACGATGTCGGCGAGAGTAGGTGGGGTCGTCATGGTGGTCGGCTTCGTGGCAGGCCCGGCAGTTGGCAGGGTAGCCGCCGCGCCGACGGCGGGGGAGGCAACGACTTCCGCCCCATCATGGATTCCGCTGCTGGTCGGCGGGCTGGCGGCCGCCGTCTTTGCAGGTTCGGGCTGGTGGCGCATTCGCCGCGTGCCGGTGCGGCCGTGGCGGTTTGGCCCCGGAACCGGATTGGCGACCTTTGTGACCGCGGTGCTTGTGGGTGCCATCGCCGCGTCGGTGGCCGGTGCACTGTCCGGCGCGGAGCCGGGTGTGCGAGAGTCGCCAGCGGCACTTCTACCGATCATGCTGGCCGCATGGCTGGGGCAACTTGCTGCCGCTGCGTGTTTGCCGCTGGTGCGAGGGTTGGTCGAACCAGACCACCATGCGCAGGACGGCCGTATGCCCAGGCGTGGGTCGGTATGCCCCGACAGGCGGCGTCCCCGGTGGGCGGCCGGCGTGTTGGGCCTGGTCGGCCTGATGCTTTTCTGGCCGATGACCCTCGCGGCGGCGACGATCGCCGGCGTGGTGTGGCAGTCTCTGACTGGAAACGCGCCGTCGGAGATTGCCCACACACTGCTTGCGCATCTGGCAGCCGACGGTCCGACGGCGGCAGTGATCGCGACGGCGATTGCGGTGGTCGTACTGCCTGCAGTCGTCGAGGAAGTGCTCTATCGCGGGCTGCTGCAGGAGTCGTTTCGCCGGGCAAAACTCTTCAGCAGCGGCAATCCATGGCATTCAATCGTCTTGGCGAGCCTGGTCTTCACCGCCATGCACATCGGCGCGGTTGAACCTCATGGACTGGCCGGGCTGTTTGTCCTGTCTCTTGGTTTCGGTTGGGCCTACGCGAGGACCGGCCGCCTGACCGCGTCCATCACCATGCACATGGCGTTCAATGCTGGGAACATCCTCTTGGCGGTGCCCTGGCTCTGAGACAGCGACCCCCGGCTTGGCCCCCTCGGTATCCTCTGCGTCCCATGACGCGGCAACGCATTCTGACGGGCGATACGCCCACCGGCAATCTTCACATCGGGCACTGGGTCGGCTCGGTGAAGCGTCGCGTTGAATTGCAGTCACAGCATGATTGCTTCTTCCTTATTGCGAATCTGCACGCGTACACCACGCGGGCAAGTGATCCGGCGGCCGTGCACAGAGATTGCATCGAAGTGGCCCGAGACGCGTTGGCGATGGGTGTTGATCCATCGAAGGCGGCAATCTTCGTCCAGAGCGAGGTGCCGGCGCTTGCAGAGCTCACCTACCTGTTTGCGATGTTGCTTCCGTTCAATCGGGTCATGCGGAACCCAACGCTGAAGGACGAACTGCAGGTGAAGGGGCAGGCAGACAACTACTCATTCGGCTTTCCGCTCTACACAGTCGGACAGACGGCAGACATCCTCGCGTTTCGAGCGCACAGTGTTCCTGTAGGCGAGGACCAGGTTCCTCACTTGGAGCTGACGCGTGAGGTCGCCAGGCGTTTCAACAAGATGTATTGCGGCGTGGCCGACAAGGCTCTGGACAAGGACCATGAACAACTCGGCGGAGTGTTCCCAGTTCCGGTTGCAGACGTCGGGACGGTCGGCAGGCTGGTGGGGACCGATGGTCAGAACAAGATGAGCAAGTCGCTCGGCAATGCGATTCACGTGATTGATACCCCCAAGCAGGTCAAGAAGAAGATCGGCAGGATTTACACGGGGCAGGACAGTCGGCAGCCGACCGATCCGGGAGTCATCGACCCCGAGAAGAATCCGCTCTTCCAATACCTCGACGTGTTTGTTGAGGATGAGGCTACGAAGGAAGATGTTCGGGACCGCTATGAGCGTGGTGCCAACATCGGAGACGGCGAAGTGAAAATGCTCGTCGCCGATGCCATCAACGCCTTGCTCGAGCCCATGCGTGAGCGGCGAACCGCCTACGAGGACGATGCCGCGGTGATCGGCGTCCTTCGCGAGGGTACGGCCCGTGCCATCGAGGCCACCGAGGAAACGCTCGCGATGGCCAAACAGGCTGCAGGAACCGGGTTTTTCCCGCGAACCCTCTCGATCTGAGTTGCGGTGCAGGGTGGTCGGCAGCCGGACTTTTGCGGCCTCCTGCCCGAGATGACCGATACCCCTTCCCGGCATGGATGCTCCCGAGCGAGATTGTTGTCCGTTTGTAGACCTCGGCCACGCCCGTTGCGGTGACCGATTCCGGTTGGACAGTCTCACCGAGGCGCTGGAGACCTGTTTCTCGGACGCGCACCATCAGTGTCCTGCTCACGCGGCGCTCACCCGTCAGTTTGGTGCTGCCGGGCCCCCGCCGGTACCGGTTGTGATCACGGTGTCTTCTCATGGCCGCACCCGACGGCTTCTCCCGACCGGTTCGTGACTTTCTGACGTGGCTTCGCGTCGAGGGTGGATTGTCCACCGCGACGTTGTCGGCATACGGGTCGGATCTGCGAGACCTCGCGCGTGATCTCTGTGCCAAGGGTGTCTCAACACCAGAGGCAGTAGGTCCCCGCGATCTCGCCGGGCATGTGCAGACACTTCACCGTGATCGCGGGATGCAGCCGAGCAGTATTGCGAGGCATCTGTCGACCATCCGCATGTTCTTTCGCTGGTTGGAGTCGGAGCGACGTATCGATCGCAGCCCCGCCGGCCCGCTTGTTCCGCCAACTCGTTGGAAGCGACTGCCAGGCGTGCTGTCGCCGAAGCAGATGAAGGCACTGGTCGAGACGGCCTCTCCGGAGAGCGGTCGGTTGTGGCAGCGGGACCGCGCGATGGTCGAGGTGATGTACGCCGCCGGGCTCCGCGCCAGCGAAGTGTGCACGCTCTCGCTGACGGACTGGAAGCGTGAGCTTCAGGTGATCCTGGTGACAGGCAAGGGCGACAAGCAGCGGCTCGTACCCATCGGCCAGCCGGCGACGGCTGCGCTGGCCACCTGGTGCGGTGATCTGCGAGTTCATTTGTCCAGGTTTCCAGATGGTCGGAGCGACGACCGCCTGCTCCTCTCGCACTCGGGGCGCCCCTTGGAGCGGGTTGCCGTGTGGCAGATCATTCGGCGGCTGGCCAATCGGGCAGGGCTGAGTGATGTTCACCCGCACATGCTTCGGCACAGCTTTGCAACCCACCTGCTGGCGGGCGGGGCGGATCTTCGGGTCGTGCAGGAACTGCTCGGACACGCCGACATTGCGACGACACAGATCTATACCCACATTGATCGAACCGGGCTGCGTGATGTCGTCGAGCGGTGCCTTCCGAGGCCCAAACGCTCAGCCTGATCGTGAGGCGGGATCGGCCCGGGGGGCTATCATTGGCACCATGTTGGCCATGTGCATGTGCGCGATTGCGGTCGCAACGGGGCAAGTGACCCCAAACGCAAGCAACGAGTCGGAGTCGTTCAGGACGGTTGGGATCGAGCCGATCGTTGCTCCGGATGTGTTTCGCCGCTTCACGGTGGATCTCCAATTGGGAGAGGCCGAGCGGGAAGCGGCCAATCTGCTTCTGGAGGACTACGCCGCGAGCATGCGAGACCTCCTGAAGGAGACCCGCGAGCGACAGGCCGCAGACCGCGCGCAGCTCGATGCCGCGCTGGATGGCCGAGTCCGGATGAACGCTGCGGCGCTGCGGCAGGTGCGGATTTCGCTGAGGACGATTGTCGCTGACGCGTGCCGAATTGCGGACTCCAAACTTGACGAGATGATCGAGTGGGCGATGCTCCTGTCTCCTGCGGATCAGGCGACGATTCAGGCGGCGGTCGGGAAGTTCCACCGAAGGGTGTGCCTTGAAGGCGAGAGTCGAGATGCGCTCGTCGATGTAACGGCTCTTGCGTCAGCGGCGATGGCCAGCGAGTTGCGTGACCTCGATGAGCAGGTCATTGCGAGTACGCTGGACGCGTACGCCGCTTCGCTTGCGAAGATCGCCCGGGCCGACGCCCAATACGTCCGGGACAGCCGCATCAAGGACGACCTGGCGGCGCTTCGAGGGGAAGCGGCCGAGCGTGTGATGCTTCAGAAGGACGAGGGGGGCCGTTGGACGGCTCGCATGCAACTTCAGGATGCCGCAGTGCAGGCTGTGGCGGCGCTCTTGAACCAGGACGCCGCAGATGCCTGGCGCTTGCGGGCGGACGCGGCCCTGTTCCCAACAGTCTGCCGCACGCCTGACGCGGCACGCGCGACGGAGTGGATCGTCGCGAACGCGGGTGAAGCGGCGGCCGAAACGGCTCGACGGTGCATGGCCTCCGCCTCGGACCGTCTGCGCGCACTACGGGTCGAGGCTGTCGTGATTCTTCGCGCGGGCAGGGCCGCGGGCGTGGATCTCGATCACGAAGCCGCGGCGCTCGTGGAAGATGCGGCGGAGATTCGAATGCGATACCTCCGAAACAGCGGTGAGCGATCTGTGTTGGAGGAGGACATGCTCGATTGTGTCCTGCAGCCGCTTACGGATGGACAGCGGGCAGCGGTTCGCAGGGTACTTCTGATGGGCCGCTGACGTACCATCGGTCAAGCACAGCCTGCCAGTCGGCAGCACTCTTGACCGCGATGAATCTCTTTCGCACTTCCTCGGCATCGTCGTGATGAATCGAAAACCGGATGCCGAATTTCCGCATCATGCGGGCCCCGCCGACCTCACCGTGGAGCGCCACACAGAGTCGAAAGTGGTCCACGAGCGCTTCTCGTTGTTCGCTGATATTCGGTGGCAGGGGCGCTCCGCCCTCCATCAGTTGGCGGGCTTGCCGGAAGATCCAAGGGTTGCCGATGCATCCACGCGCCACGGAAACGGCGTGCACCCCAGTCTCGCTGAGCATCCGAAAGATGTCAGAGACCTCGAAGATGTCACCGCTTCCAAACACGACGCGGTCGTCGTACTTGTTGGTGAGGTACTCAAGAAATGGCCAGTGGGATGGGCCGACGTACTTCTGCTGCACGGTACGGCCGTGGACGGTCGCCCAGGCGAAGCCGGTCTCGTAGGCGCCGTCAAAGATGCGTTCAAACGTCGCTGCCATCTCCGGTGAGTCATCCCATGCGCGGCGGAGCTTCACCGTACACGGCACGTCTGACGGCACGGTGCGGCGAACCTCTCGGAGTACGGCGAGGGCTTCATCTGGTGCTGTCAAGAAGTGGCCACCACGCTTGCGGCGGCGAATCTTCTTGACCGGGCACGCCAGATTCACATCAACGACATCATGTCCGAGCTCGACCAGCAGGGCTGCGGCCCGCCCCATTTCGCCGGGGTCCGTTCCCATGACTTGCCCCGCGACGGGATGATCCTCCAGACCTGCAAGTCGGTTTGACGCCGGGTCACCCAGGCCGCACGCTTCACGAAGAATGTCCGGATCTTCCCGGGTTCGCCCCTTGCCGCCGCTGAGCAGCGTCCGATCGAGCAGCGCCTCGGTGACGCAGTAGGGGCATCCGTGCCGCCTGGCCACCAGCCGCATGGCGGCATCTGAGTAGCCAGCGAGTCCGGCCTGAAAGAATGGGGCGTCGAAGCCAGGTACGGTGGCCGGAATTCGGGAGTCCAGCGTATGGTTCGCCGCGAATTGTCGAACCGCGGTGCTGCAGCGGGTTTCAGGTCGATCGGTCGATGGTGTGTGGGTCGACATGGCGGGCGAACATTGTCGCACGCACCGGGCCGGCAGGCAATGATGTGCGTGGGTAGCATGCGGCTCATGTGGAGAATGACGGTTGCGGCGACGGTTGTGGTGGTGGCGGGGTGCCATCAGCCGAACTTCAACCCCGAACTCGCACGTGGGGCGTATCCCTACGACCAGCACTCGACGGACACGGTGCCGATCGAAGTGTTCCGCGACGGAACCACGATTTCAATCGTGAACTCCACCGCGTCCGGATGGCACGACGCAACCGTTTGGATCAATCAGCGGTTCAGTGCACCGCTTCCCTCACTGCGGGCTGGCCAGACACTCGAGATGGAACTCTCCACGTTTCGCGATGACATCGGAGAGTCGTTTCCGGCAGGCGGAATGTGGGCGACACGGCGGTCCATGCCGGTGCGGCTGGTCGAGTTGCAGTCGGGGCCGGATCAGCCACTCGTCGGAATCATCGCCATTCGCCAGGCCGAGCATCAGTGATTCGAGCGTGACCGCTCCCATCGCTCAAATGTGAATGCGTGCGTGTGGTGATCGTCGGCGCTGTGACGGTCGCGAGCTACGCACTGCCATTGGTCTTCCGGGAGTGGCGGAAAGGTCGTATCTCCGTCGATCTCGGCATGTACGCGTGTCAGTTCGACGGCGTTGGCTGACTCCATGAACAGTCGATAGATCTCCCCACCTCCGATCACCATGAGGGTGGGGCCGTCCATCGCGGCGCAAGCCTCGTCGATCGAGTGAACGGCAGTCGCACCATCCGCTGTATACCCCGCGTCCCGAGTGAGTACGAGATTGTGCCGTCCCGGGAGCGGCCGGCCGATTGATTCCCATGTCCTCCGCCCCATGAGCACAGGGTGCCCCGTCGTGATGCGCTTGAAGCGTTTGAGGTCGTCTGGAAGATGCCACGGCATGTCGCCGTCGCGGCCAATGACACCGTTCTCGGAGACGGCTGCGATCAACACGACTTGAGTCACTCCCGTCACGGATCAGACTGCAACCGGCGCGGTGATGCGGGGGTGTGGTTCGTATCCCGAAACGGAGATGTGCTCTTCCTGAAACTCGAAGAGGTCGCACACCGTGGGGTCGAGCGACAAGGCCGGCAGCGGCCGTGGTGTTCGCTTCAACTGTGTGTCCACCTGCTCGAGATGGTTGCTGTAGATGTGCACGTCGCCAAATGAGTGCACGAAGTCTCCGGGTTCCAGGTCGGTGACCTGCGCGATCATGCATGTGAGCATCGCGTAGGAGGCAATGTTGAATGGAACACCGAGAAACAGATCTGCGCTCCGCTGATAGAGCTGGCACGAGAGGCGGCCGTCTGCGACGTGGAACTGAAAGAGTGCGTGGCATGGCGCCAGTGCCATGTGCTCGAGCTCACCCACGTTCCAGGCAGAGACGATCAGCCGGCGGCTGTAGGGGTCCGTGCGAATCGCGTCAATCAGCCGGCTGATCTGGTCGTGCGTTCGGCCGTCCGCCCCTCGCCACGACCGCCACTGGGCGCCGTAGACGGGACCAAGGTCACCGTGTTCGTTGGCCCACTCGTCCCAGATGGTGACATGGCGCTCGTTCAGCCAGCCGACATTGGTGTCGCCCCTGAGAAACCAGAGGAGTTCGGCGACGATGGATCGAATGTGAATCTTCTTCGTCGTGACGAGCGGAAAGCCGTCTGAGAGGCGAAACCGGAGTTGTCTGCCGAAGACGCCGATGGTGCCCGTTCCAGTTCGGTCGGGCCGAGCGACACCATGGGCTCGAACATCGTGCAGGAGGTCAAGGTACTGCTGCATGGACGTCCAATGTAGCCGATGGCGGCGTACTGGCCGCCGAGCCCTGTCAGGCTGAGATGGCCTCCACGAGTCTCTGGGTGATCGCGTGCGAAGGACGATCGACGACGTCGGCGGCGGCCCCCTCCTCGACAATACGCCCGTCCTCCATGACCGCAATGCGGTCGCAGACGTGCCGCGCTACGGCGAGGTCGTGGGTGATCAGCAGCATGGCGAGCCCGCGCTCGGCGCGGAGCCGGCCGAGGAGATTCAGGACTCTGGCCTGCACCGACACATCGAGGGACGATGTGGGCTCGTCGCAGACCAGCAGGTCAGGATTGCTGGCCAGTGATC